>JAZQRD010000117.1:0-23514 GCA_045629405.1 Sphingobacterium sp.
GCCCATTCACGCATTTGGCGAACGCCATCACCTGACGAGCCTTGGTTACCCATTTGCGTAACAACTTTATATTTTTTAGCAGCATGTGTCAAAGCTCTTGCTTCCCATACATCATGCGCCATAGGTTTCTGTACATATACATGCTTACCAAGTTGCATAGCAGCTAACGCTTGAATAGCATGATTGTGATCAGGTGTAGACACAGAAACTGCATCGATGTGTTTATGCTCTTTATCAAGCATTTCTCTAAAGTCTGTATAAAATTTAGCTTTAGGAAACTTCTCTATGGTATTCTTGGCACGGGCTCTATCTACATCACATAAGTATGCAATATTAGCTTTGCCACTTTTATCAAAGTTATTAATATCAGAACTCCCCATACCGCCGACACCAATAGATGCTATCTGTAGCTTGTCACTTGGAGCAACAAATCCACTACCACCTAATACATGTCTAGGTACGATACTAATTCCTGCAGCTGCTACTGCAGTTTTCTTGATAAAATCTCTTCTACTCTCATTGTTCATAATTAGTTAGTTTTAAGTTTATAGGTTACCTTTCTTAAGTTCACTAACAGCAAAATCTGCAGCACGAGCAGTCAATGCCATATATGTCAAAGATGGATTAACACAACCTCCAGATGGCATGCATGCGCCATCAGTAACGAACACATTTTGTGCATCCCATACTTGGTTATTGCCGTTCAATACTGATGATTTTGGATCTCTACCCATACGAGCAGTACCCATTTCGTGAATACCTTGACCGAATCCATAAACGTTATCGTATACATAAGCATCTTTAACACCTATAGTCTCCAACATCTCTTTCATCTCATTCTTCATGTCTTCGCGCATTTTGATCTCGTTATCTTTGATCTCTGCATCGATAGATAAAACAGGTAGTCCCCATTTATCTTTGACATTTTTATCCAATTTAACATGATTTTCATGATATGGTAAAATCTCACCAAATGCACCGAAACTAACTGACCATGAACCTGGCTCACAGATAGCATCTTTCCATGTACCTCCTACATACTGCTCTTCAGCAGATCCGTTATAACGACCACGGCTCGCTGCACCTTGATATCCAAACCCACGAGTGTAATCTCGCTGCTTGTTATCACCGCTTACATTTACAAAACGTGGCACATATAATCCTGTCGGTCTACGACCGTATATATATTTGTCTTCGTAGCCTTCTATTGTACCACCAGCCCCACAACGGAAATGGTGATCCATTAAATTATGACCTAATTCACCAGAACTTGATCCTAATCCGCCTTCCCATACATCTGTTGCAGAATTCATCAATACCCATGTTGAATTCAATGATGATGCACATACGAATACGATTTTTGCGTAGTACTCATAAGTTTGGTTTGTTTCCGTATCAATGATCTCTACACCTTTAGCTTTCTTAGTATCTTTATCGTATATTATACGTGTAACTATAGAGAAAGGTCTAAGTGTCAAATTCCCTGTTTTAACAGCTGCAGGCAAAGTAGCAGATTGTGTACTAAAGTAAGCACCAAAATTACAACCTAACCAACATTGATTCTGGTATTGACAATTTACACGACCTTCATGAGGCACAGTAATATTAGCTGTACGTCCCATGATAAAGTGACGTTTACCACCATATTGTTGCTTCAAACGAGCTGCTAGATCTTTTTCTACCACGTTCATAGCCATAGCAGGCATATAATCCCCATCCGGAAGAGATGGCACACCGTCTCTGTTTCCTGATATACCTGCAAATTTTTCAGCATAGCTATACCACGGAGCTATATCTTTATAACGAATAGGCCAATCTGCACCGTGACCATCTTTTAGATTTGCTTCAAAATCTAGATCACCTAAACGATAGGACTGTCTACCCCACATCAGTGAACGACCACCGACATGATACCCGCGATACCAGTCGAAGCGTTTTGCTTCCGTGTACGGGCTTTCCTTTTCATTTACCCAGTAATCTAAGTTTTTCTCATTTAAAGGGTAATCTCGTTTTAGGACTGGATAATCTTGAATCATCTCTTGCGTACGTCCACCTGCATGAGGAAATTCCCATGGATCTTTAGTTGCTGAAACGTAATCTTTGACATGCTCAATATTACGTCCTCTTTCTAACATTATTGTTTTAAGCCCTTTTTCAGTTAACTCCTTAGCAGCCCATCCACCACTAATACCTGAACCTATAACAATAGCGTCATAAACATTATCTTGTACCATATGTTTACTTTGTTTATAATGATTTATTTCTAATACGTGTATTTGTTAACTCTTATTTTACAATTTCTTCTTTAACAACCTTCTCATCTTTAAAGAAGATCATAAAAATTATCATCACTACCACTGCAATAATCGCAGGCACTAACCATAAACTATTCCAGAAGCCTGCAAGATCCGTCGTACGCATTGAAGCGTACATATCGCTCACATATCCTGCTACCCAAAAACCTATCAATTGGCCTACACCGTATGTTGCCAAGGTAATTAGACCTTGTGCAGCGGATTTATATTTTTCTCCAGCTTTAGAATCTGTATAAATTTGTCCTGAAACAAAGAAGAAGTCATAACAAATACCATGTAGAGCAATACCTAATATCAGCATAAATGATAAATCTGATGCATTACCATATGCGAAGAACAAATATCGAACTGCCCAAGCAAGCATACCGACTAGAATTGTTTTCTTAAATCCAAATTTTGAGAAAAATACAGGTAATAATAATAAGAATAAAACCTCTGAAATCTGCCCTATAGTCATTTTACCTGTTGGATTTTCAAGGCCAATTTCTGCCAAAAACATATTAGCATTTTGGTAATAAAAAGCTAAAGGAATACAAATCAATACAGAAGATATAAAGAAAATTAAAAAATTCTTATCTCTAAGTAGCTTAATAGCATCTAAACCTAATATCGCTGAGATAGATGGCTTCTCTCCTTCAACATCTTTAATCGGAGGAGTCTTAGGTAATAAAAATGAAAACACCCCTAACGCTGAAGATGCAATTGCTGCCATCAAGAATGTATTTTTCAAAGCTCCTTCGCTAGCTAAAGCGTCCCATTTAAATAAATAACTAATTGATAAGCCAGCAACTATCCAACCGATAGTACCCCAAATACGAATACTTGAGAATTCTTTCTCAGGATTTGAAAGTTGGCGAAAAGATATTGAACTTGCTAATGCTAAAGTCGGCATATATAAAATCATATAGCTTAACACGTAAGGATAAAATGAATCTATATGCACGGATTGATACATTTGAAATAATAGTATAGCGCCAATAATGTGAAGTACACCAAGTACTTTCTCAGCGTTAAAAAATCTATCCGCTATCATCCCAACTATAAAAGGAGCTATAATTGCGCCTAACGACTGCGTGGAAAAAACATTTGCTATTTGGAAATCGCTAGCTTTAAGATTCTGTACTAAAAATGTACCGAGCGTAACGAACCATGCCCCCCAAATAAAAAATTCGAGGAACATCATTAATGATAATTTAAATTTAATAGTTGAATTCATAATTTGGATTGTTCTTGATAACTACTTGTATTCTGCTTTTAAAAACGTTCAATTAAAAATTATCGACTTCACGATATGCTGCTACTAATGCCTTTTCGCCCTCTTTACCAGACTTAGACATTCCATGCTCCATACCAACGATGCCTTTATAACCCTTTTCATGTAACCATTTGAAGATATTCTTATAATTGATTTCACCAGTAGTTGGTTCTTTACGGCCGGGATTATCACCTACTTGGATGTATGCTATTTCCGACCAACACTGATTCATTAATGGAATTAAATTACCTTCATTTTTCTGCTGATGATATGCATCATATAATATTTTACATGAGGTACTTCCTACTGCTTTACAGATTTCATAAGTTTGATCTGTATAACGTAGAAATAGATCAGGTGTATCACTTAAAGGCTCTAACACCATCGTGATACCGTGTGGTTCGAAAATTTCAGCACCACGTTTTAATGCATCAATTACATTAGCAGTTTGAACACCTATAGGAAGACGTCTTTCATAGTCTCCCGGTACTACTGTTACCCATTTTGCATTGACACGTTTAGCGATCTCTACTGAGTCACGGCAACCTTTCAAAAATATATCGATGAAATCTTGCTTGCCAGCGGCCAACGTATTAGCTCCATTTCCACCCTTAGGCACTACAAATACACCCATACGCATACCTAACTTAGAAAGTAGTTCACCCACTTTCTTTTGATCCTCAACTGATCGTCCTGGCATACCATTATCTTCAATACTACGGAAACCAAGGTCATACATATATTGTATTTCATCTAAGAAATTCTTACCAGCAGATGTGGTAAACATACCTTGATGCGGTGCATAGTCCAGTTTAAATGTTGAAGCAGCATCTTTAGCCGATGTCTGTGTATATGATGCGTTGGCTATTCCACTTGAAAATAGCGATCCGCCTAAGATGAGTCCTGAATTTTTCAAAAAATCAGATCTTTTCATAAGATTTATAAATTAGGTTCTTGTTGATTAATCTAATAAATATAATTATAAAATCCCGAGCTTTGCAACTCTTTGTATGTATTATTCTCAAAATATATCAAATAAATCTCTACATCTTTGAGTTTTTCGACCATTTCAATAGCTTTAGCTGGAGATAGATACATAAAAAAATTATCCAAAGCATCAGCTTCCATTGCTGTTTTAGCTATCACAGTAGCACTAATGATATTATTGATTAATGGCTCTGCTGTTAGAGGATTCATATGATGTGACACTTTTTTACCATCAATTACGATTTGCTTTTCATAGCTACCTGAAGTAGTGATCGCCACATTTTGAAGACGTATTCTATATGATGGTTTGCTATTGTTAGGTCGTTGCACTTCAACTACGAACGGTCCTTCTGGTTTATTTCCTCGCGTACGAATCTCTCCTCCCAATTCTACTAGATAATTTTCAATACCTTTCGATTCTAACAATATTGCGAGTTGATCTACAGTGTAACCTTGCGCTATACCATTAAGATCAATAGATATATTATTACGTCGTTTAATCAGGTACTCATTTCGTAAACGCAGATTACGCATCCCTATCAGATTACGCACGCTATCAATCTCTCCTAAAGAAGGTGATCTCTTATAACCATTGGGACCGAATCCCCACAACTTGAGTAAAGGATAAACTGTAACATCAAAAAATCCTTTGGTCAATTTATGATAATCATAACTCGCTTTTAACACATTTATCATATGCTTGTCCATCTTAATTTTACGAGTTTCTGGACTATTAAAGGTAGAAATAAGCGAATTGGAATTATAAGTCGACATCGACTGATCGATTTCAGTCAATAAACTATCTATCTCACGATTTGTGATTTGGTCAATCTCTCCATAGTATTTGATACTATACGTGGTTCCTTGCGCCCTGCCTTGAATGACAAAACCGCTTAAATGAGTAGGATACTGTGCATGAGCACAGTATCCTATCAATAACATAATAAAAAATGAGATCAGTCTCAATTCTATATAAATAAATTTGAATTAATACCTGGTACAGCTACTGGATAAGATCCATCGGCATTTGGTAATATCTTCGGTAATGCATCAAAAGCTAAACGCTCAGGCATTAAATCTATTGTAGACTTCAATGCTTCATCCCATTTAATAACTTTACCCGTGTAGCATGCAATACGACCTAAAATACCTGCTAGAGAACTTAATGCTCCATATTCAGCGTTGTCAAACTTATACTCACCTTTAGCAATAGCAGCAAATAATTCAACATGCTCTTGGCGGTATGGATTAGGATTACCTTGTGCATTGTGTCTATATATTTCTTTACCTTTTGCATCGTATAAAATAGCTTGTCCACCTGCAGATAAATAGATTCTTCCATTTGTACCTTGGAATGTCTCATCAACACGATTATGAATACCTTCAAAATGACGACATTGACTATATACGACAGTTCCATCATCATACGTATATTCTACTGCAAAATTATCATAGATTTCGCCATATTCTTTACCTGTACGATGAGCACGAGATCCTGTTCCTTGAATAGAAACCGGGTATTTACCTTTTATCCAATTTGCAATATCTATATTATGTACGTGCTGCTCCACGATGTGATCACCACACAACCAGTTGAAATAGTACCAATTACGCATTTGATATTCCATCTCCGTTTGTCCTGGTTTACGAGGTCTTACCCATACACCTCCACTATTCCAATAAACCTGACCTGATACGATATCGCCTATCGCACCATCTTGAACGCGCTTAATACCTTCACGGTAATTGAACTGAAAACGTCTCTGTAATCCAACTACTACGTTTAATTTCTTTTTTCGAGCAATCTCTGCCGCAGCTAATACTTTACGTACACCAGGAACATCTACAGCAACAGATTTCTCCATGAATACATGTTTGCCTTGATTTACAGCTTCTTCGAAATGCTGTGGTCTAAATCCTGGAGGAGTTGTTAATATAACGACATCCGCGTCTTTAATTGCATGTTTGTAAGCATCAAATCCTACATACTTTCTATTTTCTGGAATATCTAATTTAGCTGCATATTTTTTCGATAAATTGTTATAGGCTGCGTCAAGGTTATCTTGGAATGCATCTGCTAGCGCAACGATTTTGACATTTTGACCAGACTCAAGTGCATCCACAGCAGCACCAGTTCCACGACCACCACAACCAATTAAAGCTACTTTAATAACATCATTGCCAGCTGCAAATATTGATGACACAGGAGCTGTACTTGCTACAGCTGCACCCGCTATTATAGAGGAAGTTTTTAGAAAATCTCTTCTTTTGAAATTTGTCATATTTAGTATATATTACGGTTAGTTTTATAATTAAAAATCTTCTAATGGCGCCTTATCATAATAGGCCATTATTTCTTCATGACTTGGAGCATTTACAGGTCTCACCAGACGCATTCCAACAAAGGGAGCTTCTGGAAACCACCAGTTAGATTTCGGCATCTGCGGATCTAATTGTTTCCAAATAGGGTCTGAAGCCCATCTTGCAGCACTACGAAGAGCTGAAGATTCAGATTGAAAAGATCCACCCCTTACTACATGTGGATATAATTCAGTTGGCTCCTCAACTGGATTAGACACAGCCCCATTCGCATATTGCGCGTATGTATCCGCTTTGTATTGATCATAGGTCCATTCAGCTACGTTACCTAAAATATCATAAAGTCCAAATGGATTAGGTTTCTTTTGACCTACAAGATGTGTTTTTTGTTCGCTATTACCTGCGTACCATGCAAAATCATCGACTTTAGATGCGTCATCACCGAAGAAATATTCACTTGCAGATCCAGCTCGACAAGCATACTCCCATTCTGCTTCTGTAGGAAGTCTATAAAATACACCTGTGCGCACGTAAAGCCATTTACAGAATTGTATCGCGTTATAGTGGGTCATAGCCAACGCCGGATGTCCTTCTTTACCCATACCAAATGTCATATCGAGATAAGGTTTAGTCGGTCTTGTCACAGCATCTACATCAGTTGGAAGTGTACCATCAATTTGTCTTGTCTGCTCAAAATCTTTGTATAAAAATGGTTCGAAAAGATCCCAAGTCACCTCGTATGTACCCATCCAAAATGGATCGATTTTTACATTATGTACTGGTTTTTCATCAGCATTAGTTGATGTTTGACTGCCACGTTTATATTCTCCACCTGGAATTGCTTCCATAGAAAAAGATAAATTAGTTCCATTAATTTTTTGGTTATAAGACTTATGGTCAGAGTTTTGCGCAATGGCAATATTTGCACTTAATGCAAGACTTAGTAGTAAGACTTTACTCATTCTATCAATAACAAGGTTTTCGTATGTATAACTTAATTACTTAAAGATATACTTATTCGTAAACTTTGTTAATCAACAAGTTGTAACATTTATGTCACAGAAATGTCGTAACGACAGCATACCACACAAATGACAACGCTAATCCAGCTAAAATACTAACTCCAATAATGGTATTTGCTAACTTATTATTGAGCCCAAATTTCTGAATTACGATAGATGATGCTACTAGACTTGGCATACACATTTCAAATACTGACACCTGATAAAAAACACCTCGTAGATCGGCTATATATGCAATAATCAATATCACAGTTGGACCTAATACAAGTTTATACAGTAATGACCAAGATATGGCTTTGATTTCCTTTGTGGTATTATTAAAATTGAGCTGCATGCCTATTGAAAAGAGAGCCATAGGACTTACAGTCGCCGCTAACATAGAAAAGAATTCTATACAATATGGTTTATCTAGAATATCACTCCCCGCTAAAGCAATAACGCAGCCAATCAATGGCGGAAAAGTTACGATACGTTTAACGATATACATATATTTTTCTCTATCGGAGGCGAAAATTGGCTTAGCTGAAGTTGCAAGCATCACCCCAAATGTACTAAGCAAAAAGAATGTTAATTGATCACTAACTATTCCAACCTTTAATTGCTCCTGTCCAAAAAATGATATAATTAACGGGAAGCCGACAAATGATGTATTGCTAAGACCTGATATGATTATCAGTGTATATAATGATCTTTTAGAAAATTTAGTCCACGTGTTGATGAACTTGAAAAATAGATATGAGAATAGAAATATTATTACTGGTGCACTAGCTGTAAACAAATAAGATAATTTCCATTCTATTTGAGGGATAAATTTCAACGCTATGGAAGGAAGGCCTATATATATAACCCATTTATTAATAATGACGAAATCATTATTTTGAGCAATTTTTAAATAACGAAAAAGATATCCTACGGCTAAACAAACAAGAATTATAGCGAAATTTGACATAAATTATTTTCAGTGGACATATTATTTTTCAATAATGAGACTAATTTATTAGACTTCCAAACCCTCAAAGAAAATAATTCTAAGTCTATTAAGATTTGATAATCTGAGAATACCTTCCATAAAATGATAAAAGCCCGCTATAACATTAGCAGGCTTTTACTATTAAAATTTAATTTATTTATTATTTCAAAGTTTTATCAATTGCTTTGCTCAGACCTTTACCGAGATCTTTGTCTACTGTAATATACCCTGGGTAGAATACATTTGTGTTGCCAATCTTAATGGATGGTTTGATCTTCAACGCTAGGAAAGCAGAGCTTTCTCTAGTGAAAATGTCACTTAGTACTTTTTCTAATCCTTTTTCTTTAGCTACATTGAAGATATTTGCGCGAAAACTCAATGGTACAACCATACTTTGTCCATTTGATAAATTGATATTTTCATTCACCGAACCATGAAATAATTCTTTGCCTGCTAACTCAATGATATATTTGAATTCATTAATTTTTGTATGGGTATTAGTAGGGTTGGCAATACGAAGGTTAACCGTAGCTTCCAACGGTAGATCTTTCGAGAGTAGTGCTAATGCTATACCAGGTAGATTCGAAAGCGACGCACCATTGCCAGACTGCAACGAAGCCACGTCTCTTCCAGCCACTGTTAAGCCACTAACAGATTCTACTGTATAATTAAATTTGCTCAATGCCTGCACTTGTGCCTTCTGATTCATCGCACATCCAGAAAACAACAGAATGACTACCAGAGTGAGGATCGTTATTATTTTATTTTTCATTGTTAATATATTTATTTCCAAAAATTGTAAACTAAACCCAATGTAAATATGGAGTTTCCAGCCTTCATGTAATTATTGTTCATTAATCCTATGTTGAATCCAGTCGAATATTGTAATTGCAAACCTTCAACCAATTGCAATCTTGTAAAAAATACAGGTTCTACAAATATATTCCTTTCGTCTGACATACCTATACCATCTATGGAGAAACCGCGCATACCTACAGTACTCAACCGTATCGCCGTACCATAATCTAATTGCTTCTTATCACCAAATAAGTTGATTTTTTTCTTACGCTTAGATGAATAATTCAATTGTATGAAATATTTATCAAAATCCATTTTTTTGGCTTCTACGACTTCGTATCCATAGATTGATGCCCTCTGCGAATAATCCCTTGAACTTCCTAATCCATACCCCGCATATATTTCTAAGATTTGCTGTTTTGCTTTTCCAATCTTAGTAAAATAACCGGCACCACCCTCTACAAGCCATTGTCTATAAAAATTGTTGGAGAATTCGCCAGAATGGATGGTAGATCCATTAGCTATTATTGCTATATTATCTGTTAAGGCTAATGCAGCTGTTCCAGAAATATTACCTTTCAAACTGACGTGACCTGCGACATGAGCCTCTCCTGCTTTGGAAAGCATCGGAGTTGCCGGGACGTTAGGCATATATATTGAACTACAAGAACTCAAAAGAAATACAATAACAGCAAAAAAGGACAGATAAAATTTATCGAAAATAGACATAGTCAAAATATATAAAGAATCATGCCAATTCATCTAATAAATAACAAAAAAGTCTCTAAAAATTTTAGAGACTTTTTTGGAGGTATTTACATCGTATCCAAACTAGTACGCAGATGTTTCTGTATCAGGCGCTTTGTCGATTAGTTCCATGAATTGATCTAATTTAGGCGTGATGATGATTTGCGTTCTACGGTTTCGAGCTTTACCAGATAAAGTACTATTATCAGCTATTGGATTAAACTCTCCTCTTCCACCTGCGGTTAATCTTTTTGGATCTACGCCATAAGAATTCTGTAATGCCTGTACAACAGAAGATGCGCGTAGTGTACTCAAATCCCAGTTATTACGAATATTTGGCTTAGAAATTGGATCTGAATCTGTGTTCCCTTCAATCAAAACATCATAATCTTTATAATCTTGTATAATTTTCGCGATCTTACTCAGGGTTTCGCCAGCGCGGTCAGATATCTCATAGCTACCAGACTGATATAACATATTATCAGCTAGCGAGATATAAACAACTCCTTTTAGTACTTGTACATCTACGTCTTTAAGTTCTTCACGACTCAACGATCGCGTCAAATTATTTGTCAATATGACATTTAATGAATCTGATTTGTTTTTCGTATTGACTAAATGCTGTATATACTTATTCGAAGCATTAATTTCATCAACTAACTTGGAGATATTAGCATTACCCTGTGAGTTTTGAGAAATACTTTTATCGAGAGATGCTTGCAATTTTGCATAAGCTTCTTTTAAAGTGGTGTTATTCTTACGTTCGTAAGCTAACTGATCTTCTAAACTTTTTATCGTAGCACGGCTTTCGGCTAAATCCAATTGGCCTTTTTGATACAATTCAGCCAAATCTCTGTGCTGAGATTCTAATGCGCCATATTTTTTATTACTTACGCAGCTTGATGTTATTATTCCACCTAACAAGACTGCAATCGGTAATATACGTTTTACTGTTACCATAGTTTTAGTGTTTTTATTATTAGCAATATAGTGTCTTTCTGTAATAAAATCAATTGAGATTAGTTAAATAATATTAAATAAAAAAGGTTTCAACCGGGGAGATTGAAACCTTTTAACTAACCAATTATTAACCTAAATTATGAATACTAATATACATTCAATAGCCGTGCCGAAAGTTAACTTCATTAAATCAAATTAACATTTTTTAACAAAAATTTTAATCGAATGCTAAATATTGTTACTCCCAATCTATAAAAATGCATATTTACAATACAAAATATTAGATCATAAAAAAATCCTTAGCATTATTTTACTAAGGATATGGTGTTTTGTTTATCTTAAAATTCCTTTACATATTTCACTAACCAATCCTGGTCCTTGATATATAAATCCGGTATATACTTGAACTAATGAAGCTCCTGCGGCCAACTTATCCAAAGCATCTTTTGCAGAGTGAATACCACCTACGCCAATGATTGGGAAAGAACCACCAGACTTTTGTGATAAATAACGAATCACCTCTGTAGATCTGTCTGTTAAAGGTTTTCCAGAAACCCCACCTGCTTCCTTAACTAAGGTAGGGCTAGATTTAAGACCTTCTCTAGAAATAGTTGTATTTGTCGCTATTAAACCTGCAATTTTCGTCTCGTTTACAATATCTACAATATCATCCAACTGCGAATCTGTCAAATCTGGCGCTATCTTAAGTAAGATTGGCTTCGCATTCGATTTTTCATTATTCAGCGACTGTAATGTGTTCAAAATATGCATTAAGGGTTCTTTCTCTTGCAAATCACGAAGTCCCGGTGTATTAGGTGAACTGACATTTACTACAAAATAATCAACGTAATCATATAATGCATGAAAACAGTAGATATAATCATCAACAGCTTGTTCATTAGGAGTAACTTTATTCTTACCAATATTACCACCAATGATGACACCATTGCGTTCTTTCAGATGCTTAAGTCTTCCTGCAGCAACATCTGCACCTTGATTGTTAAAGCCCATTCTATTGATCAACGCTTCATCGTTTACTAAACGAAACATACGCGGTTTGTCGTTGCCAGGCTGAGGTTTAGGTGTAACTGTTCCAATCTCAATGAAACCAAAACCAAAGTTCGCCATATCTTCGATATATTCTGCATTCTTATCAAAACCTGCTGCTAAACCAACTGGGTTTTTAAATTTCAAGCCAAATACTTCTCGCTCAAGACGTGGATCATCAACTGTATACAGGGATTTTAATAATGCTTTAGCTCCCCACATTTTTGTAAACGTATTGAGGCCATTAGTAACAGTATGATGCGCTTGTTCTGGCGCCATCGAAAAGAAAATAGGTTTAACTAACTTATACATATTTGCAAAGGTAGAAAAGAAGCAGAAATTATCACTACTTTTGTACTGAAATGATATCAATAAATAACTTAACATTCGAAATTGGTTCTAGAGCACTTTATGACGAAGCAAACTGGCATATTAAACCAGGTGATAAAGTAGGCCTTATTGGAGCTAATGGTACAGGAAAATCAACATTACTACGCCTTATCGTAGGTCAATATAAGCCTACATCAGGTACTATATCGATGGCTAAAGACTTAAAAATTGGTTACTTAAACCAAGATTTATTGTCTTACCATTCAGACAAAAGTATCCTTCATGTAGCTATGGAAGCATTTGAAAGACAAAATCAACTTCATGGTGAAATTGAGAATTTGTTAAAAAAACTGGAGACGGATTATTCTGATGAGATCCTTAATAAACTGAGCGATAAACAAATGGAATTCGAAGCATTAGATGGCTACAATATCGAATTCAAAGCGCATGAAATATTAGCTGGACTAGGCTTCTCTGAAGATGAACAAAGAAGACCATTGGCTACGTTCTCAGGTGGATGGCGCATGCGTGTAATGTTGGCACGTATTCTATTACAAACGCCAGATATATTATTACTGGATGAACCTACGAATCACATGGATTTACCATCTATCAAGTGGTTAGAGGGGTATTTACAATCTTTCGAAGGAGCTATTGTTATCGTCTCTCACGATAGATATTTTCTAGACCGTATCATCAAAAAAACGGTTGAATCAAGAAAAGGAAAATTAACGATGTACGCAGGTAACTATAGTTTTTACCTTGAGGAGAAGTCGTTACGAAATGAGATTCAGGCAGGACAATTCAAAAATCAGCAAGCCAAAATCAAGCAAGAAGAGAAACTTATTGAACGATTTAGAGCTAAAGCTTCAAAAGCTAAGATGGCACAATCGCGTATCAAAGCGTTAGAACGTATGGATCGTGTTGAAGATGTTGATGATGACAATCCAACTGTAAATTTTAGTTTTAAGTTCTCTAAGCCATCTGGTAGACACGTCGTGACTTTAGAGAATATATCTAAGTCTTATCCTAATTTAGAAATTTTAAGAAATGCCGACGGCATCATTGAAAAAGGTGATAAAATTGCTCTAATAGGTGCCAACGGTAAAGGTAAGTCAACATTATTACGTATCGTAGCGGATGCTGATGATGCATTCGAAGGAAATGCCATTCAGGGTCATAATGTAACGCAGACATTCTTTGCACAGCATCAATTAGAGGCGCTACATTTAGAGAACTCGATATTAGCCGAATTGCAGGCATTTGCGCCTAAACATACGGAAACAGAACTGCGCTCTATATTAGGTTGTTTTCTTTTTTCAGGTGATGATGTATTCAAAAAGATTAAAGTATTATCAGGTGGTGAAAAATCACGTGTTGCACTAGCGAAAGCCTTGACAGCTGATGCTAATTTTTTAGCGCTTGATGAGCCTACAAATCACTTGGATATGCAATCTGTAAATATCCTTATCCAAGCTTTACAACAATTCGAAGGTACACTAATCGTTATTTCACACGACAGATATTTCCTAGACAATGTTGCAAACAAGATATGGTATATTGAGGATAAGCAGCTGAAAGAATATCCTGGCACCTACCAAGAATATGAAGAATGGAATGCAAAGCGTATCAATAAGCCAGAGATTAAGGTTGAAAAGAAAGTCGTAAAGGAAGAACCTAAAAAGGTGAAAGCAACTCCTACTGAAGACACCAAACGTCTCTTAATAAAGAAAAATAAGGAGTTAGTGCAGTTAGAAGAACAAATCGCTAGTAAAGAAATTGAAGTAATTCAACTGGAGGAGTATTTAGCTAAAGAAGAAATTTATTCGGATGCTATTAAACTTCAAGAAGCTACACGTAACTATAATTCTACGAAGGCAGTGTATGAACAACTCCAAGCATCATGGGAGTCTCTAGCCGAAGAAATTATGGATTTAGAGGGCTAAGTACCAAATAAACCATTTGTTAAAGGAGCAATTAGAAAAACTAATCGCTCCTTTTTATATAGTAAAATTCACAAAAAAAAGCCTCACCTTGTGGGTGAAGCTTTTGAGCCTCCTATCGGAATCGAACCAATGACCTACTGATTACAAGTCAGTTGCTCTACCAGCTGAGCTAAGGAGGCAAATGCTATGAAAGCATTGTTATCGTGGAGGGAGAAGGATTCGAACCTTCGAAGCCGAAGCAACGGATTTACAGTCCGTCCCATTTGACCGCTCTGGAACCCCTCCAGACCTGCAACTTGCGCTGCGTTTATTGTTATTGAGCCTCCTATCGGAATCGAACCAATGACCTACTGATTACAAGTCAGTTGCTCTACCAGCTGAGCTAAGGAGGCGTTCACTTTATTTCTTAGAGCCTCCTATCGGAATCGAACCAATGACCTACTGATTACAAGTCAGTTGCTCTACCAGCTGAGCTAAGGAGGCGTTTACTTAGAGTGAACGTGTGCAAATATCAGAACTTAACACTACAATTGCAAGTAAGGCTGTGTTTTTTACGACTTGAGCGAATTAAATTTTTGATTATCAACCGAAAAATTTTGCAAACAGCACCAAATTCTCATCAATAATAACCAAATCCAGCGTATTCCCCCATCATTATTCTTATAAAATATCTTATAAGGACATTTAGCGAAGTCAATATCGCTCCAATTATATATGAATAATATGTTATTATATCTTAATGACAGTAATCACTTTTGAAAGCTTTTCATCAATTCAGTTACTTTTAATAAATAAGTTTCGATTAATAGATTTACTTAACGAAAGGAATTTATTTAAAATATGCATAGACAACATTAAATCAAAACTGTAAAATTGTCAGCTAAAAACACATTGGTATGCCATAATTTCCGTTTTTGTAATATTAATAACTATAGGCATAATGCTTGATCATATTCGAATATAAAACCTACAAATAAATTGAGTATGAATTTTAACAACTATACAATTAAAGCACAAGAAGCTATCCAAAAAGCTTCAGAAATTGCAGTTGGTAATCAGCAGCAAGCTATTGAGCCCGCTCATATATTGAAAGCATTACTTATTGTAGATGAAAACGTAATCACGCATTTACTTAAAAAACTAAATGCTAATATAAATTATATTACTACAGAAATTACTTCACAGCTAGAAACACTTCCAAAGGTTTCTAACTCAAATATATATTTGAGTAATCAATCTGCAGCTGTTTTACAGAAAGCGCAGAGCTATCTGAAGGAATTTAATGATGAATTTATTTCAATTGAGCATATTTTACTAGGATTACTATCGGATACAGATAAGATAGCAGGGCTACTAAAAAGTCAAGGTATTAATGAAAAAGATTTAAAAACAGCTATTAAAGAATTGAGAGGAAATAACAGAGTGACAGACCAAAACGCTGAGGCTACTTACAATGCATTGGGGAAATATGCCCGAAATTTGAATGAGTATGCAGAATCTGGAAAACTAGATCCCGTAATAGGACGTGATGAAGAAATACGTCGTGTAATGCAAATACTATCGCGACGTACTAAAAATAATCCTATACTAGTAGGTGAACCTGGTGTAGGAAAGACAGCTATTGCAGAAGGTATTGCGCATCGTATAATCAAAGGTGATGCTCCAGAGAACTTAAAGTCGAAAACAGTATTCTCACTTGATATGGGCGCTCTTATCGCTGGCGCGAAATATAAAGGTGAATTTGAAGAGCGACTAAAATCAGTAGTGAAAGAAGTCTCGGAATCAGATGGCGAGATCATATTATTTATAGATGAGATCCATACATTAGTTGGAGCCGGTGGTGGTGAAGGTGCTATGGATGCAGCAAATATCCTAAAGCCTGCATTAGCGCGTGGTGAATTGAGAGCTATCGGCGCAACTACACTTAACGAGTATCAAAAATATTTTGAGAAAGACAAAGCTCTTGAACGTAGATTCCAAAAAGTGATGGTTGAGGAACCTGATACGCAAGATGCTATCTCTATATTACGTGGTTTGAAAGAACGCTATGAAACGCATCACAAAGTACGTATACTTGATGAATCCATTATCGCAGCAGTAGAATTATCTCAACGTTATATCACGGATCGCTTCTTACCAGACAAAGCTATTGACTTGATTGATGAAGCAGCATCCAAACTACGTCTAGAAATGGATTCTGTGCCCGAATCTGTGGATGAACTAGATCGTCGTATCATGCAGTTAGAGATTGAGCGTGAAGCGATAAAACGTGAAAATGACGACAAAAAAGTATCCGAATTATCAGAAACTATCGCAAATCTTTCATCTGAACGTGACTCATTAAAGGCGGCTTGGCAATCCGAAAAATCCTTGGTAGATCGTGTCAATTTGGAGGTTCAAAATATTGAAAATTACAAGTTAGAAGCCGATCAAGCCGAACGTGCTGGTGACTACGGTAAAGTTGCAGAGCTGCGCTACGGCAAAATTAAGGAAGCACAGGATAACGTTGAGAAACTAAAAATAGAACTTAACGAGAAGCAACAAAGCTCACGCATGCTTAAGGAAGAGGTTACTTCAGAAGATATAGCTGACGTTGTTTCACGGTGGACTGGTATTCCTGTAAATAAGATGATTCAATCAGAAAGAGAAAAGTTGTTGAACCTTGAATCAGAATTACACAAGCGTGTAGCTGGTCAAGAAGAAGCAATTGAGGCCATATCTGATGCGATTCGTAGATCGCGCGCTGGCTTAAGTGATGCCAAGCGTCCTATAGGTTCATTCATATTCTTAGGAACCACAGGCGTAGGTAAGACTGAGTTAGCAAAAGCTCTAGCAGAGTTTCTGTTCGATGATGATCAAGCTTTAGTTCGTATAGATATGTCAGAGTATCAAGAGCGTCACGCTGTATCGCGTTTGATAGGTGCGCCTCCAGGATATGTAGGTTATGATGAAGGTGGTCAATTAACAGAAGCTGTTCGTCGTCGTCCATATTCAGTTGTACTATTAGATGAAATTGAGAAAGCTCATCCAGATGTATTTAACATACTATTGCAAGTATTGGATGATGGACATTTGACTGATAACAAAGGTCGTGTGGTAAACTTTAAAAACACAATTATCATTATGACGTCGAATACGGGATCACATTTGATTCAGGATAATTTCTCAACATTGACCGAACTTAATCGTGATGAGATGATTGCTAAAACAAAAGATGAGGTTTTCAATCTCTTACAAAAATCAATTCGTCCTGAGTTTTTGAATCGTATTGACGAAGTAATTATGTTTACACCGCTAAGTCGTGATGAGATTAGCAATATAGTTCGTATGCAATTCAGAAATGTTGCACAACAACTGGCTGAACAAAATATTTCTTTGAGCGCTTCTGACGAAGCACTTGATTGGTTAGCGCAACTTGGATATGACCCCATCTATGGTGCTCGTCCATTGAAGCGCGTGATACAGAAACGTATATTGAATGAATTATCTAAAGAAATATTAGCGGGTAAAGTTACCTCGGATGATAACATTATGATTGATGTTTTTGATGGTAAATTTGTATTTCTCAATAAAGCTGAATAATTAATTTCATCCTTTGAAATAATGGTTACCAATAATGAATTGGTAACCATTTTTTATTGCCAATCTGACAGATTATATCCTTATTAATTAATATTAGATTATACCGCATTCCACATATACCATTAATGAAACTCACTATACCGATTCTCAATTGATCAAATCGAACTTAATTAACTTAGAAGTTACCTCTAGGTAACCTAAGCTTGTTTTTGGCATATTCGGCACTAGATTTGATAGTAGATGTGATATAAATGAAAGGTTAATTATGAAAATGAAAAGCGTACAAAAAGTCGAAGGTAGAATCTCTATCGGAGACCCATATATCTTCGGTGCGTATCATTACGATAAATATCCAAAAGGAAATGGTAACCTCGGCCCTGACGCTGAATTATTAAAAGGTCGCAATATAGGTTCAGACTTTGATAATAATCAAGAATGGCGTATGTACCATGGCGAAACTATTCCAGGGTTCCCACATCATCCACATCGTGGATTCGAAATTGTGACAATTGTACCTGAAGGTTATGCTGACCATTTCGATTCGAAAGGATCCAAAGGCAGATATGGAGAAGGTGATGTACAACTGATGAGTGCAGGTTCTGGTGTCCTACATGGTGAAATGTTTCCCTTAGTACATGACGATAAAGAAAATCCATTAAGACTATTTCAAATATGGATGAATTTGCCTGCCAAAAGCAAACTAACGGAACCAGACTATAAAATGCTTTGGCGAGAAAATATTCCACAAACAACTATTCAACAGGAGAATGGGAATGTCCATTTGAAAGTGATATTAGGTGAATACTATGGTATTAAATCAATAGAGCCATTGAAAAATTCTTGGGCAACGGACCCTAATAACCATGTGGGTATAGCGCTTGTAGAATTGGAACCAAATACATCATTCACGTTAGAGGCTGTTTCGTCTACTATGAGTCGTTATGTTTTCTATTACGAAGGGAATGACTCTATTAGCTTAGAAGAAAATAAATTAGATGCCGGCTACCTCGCAGATCTTCAAGGTGGCGAACGCATTGTTATAAAGAATGGATCTGAACATGCAAAATTCATAATCTTAGAAGGTGAACCTATAAATGAGCCTGTCGTTGCATATGGTCCATTTGTAATGAATACAGAGCAAGAGATTAAAGACGCGTTTAAAGAGTATCGACTTACTGAATTTGGGGGATGGCCTTGGGGAGAAAAAGAGACCGATCTTGTACACCCAAAAGATGCAGGTCGTTTTGCAAGTTATAACTTCGATGCAATTATAGATAAACCAGAGTAACACAAAATTCCAAGAATAGCCTTCCATAATAGCAAGGCTATTCTTGGTTATACAGCAAAGATGCACTATATTTAAATTTATATATAGTGCAACTCTAGTCGCCTTACGAATTAATCTAAATTATCAATTCATGGAGAATTCACTAATAAATCAACCAAGAATGTATCCTAGATTCCTTTTGTTAGGAGCTGGTATTAATTTAATAATTAACGTATTATTTATTACTGATCTAGATACTACAAATTCTGCATGGAGTCCTTTTTGGATGGTCAAACCACTTACTTTAGGACCATTAATAACTGGATTGGGCGCTATGTTAGCATTTTATGTAGTTAAATTTTTGATTAATCAGAATATATCTAAATACATCTCCTATTTTTCCTTTGTAGCAATTTTTATAATATCAATTTGGTTAGGAATAGTTTTAGGATTTAATGGTACTTTATGGGATTAATATTTTGAAATTTGTTATTTATTTTATATTTTAAGTTCAAACTGAATTCGTATGAAAGATGCTTTAACTATTAGAAAATATAAAGCGGAAGATAAAAAAAAATTGATAGAAATATTAAATCGTAATGTTCCTCAATATTTTGCAGAAACCGAAATTGATGACTATGAAGAATACTTATCTAACAAGATTCAAGATTACTATGTCGTCATCATAGAAGGTGAAATAATTGCAGCAGGAGGCATAAACTACGATAAAGAAAGACAATGCGCTAAAATTAGCTGGGATATTGTTGATATCCATTACCAATTAAAAGGCGTTGGCACATTTCTTATGCACCATAGATTGCATGTAATCTCAAAGAAAAAAGATATAAAGCAAGTAACAGTCCGCACATCTCAGCACGCATTTTCCTTCTATGAGAAAATGGGATTCAAATTACTCGAGCGACATAAAGATTATTGGGCTGAGGGATTTGATATGTATAAAATGACTTTACAAGTAAAAAACTAATATAACCTTATGAATAAGAATAATGTAGTAAACTTCGGCGGTCGATCTGTAGCCATTTTTTTCGGAATTATAGTAGCTATTATTGTAGTTTTGATGTTTGGATTACCACTTTATAATGTTTGGCAACAAGAAATGGCTGGCAAGGCTGAAATGGCAAAAGCTGAACAAAACAGGAAAATTCTCATTGAAGAAGCTAAAGCGAGATTGGAAGCCGAAAAACTGAATGCTCAGGCTGAAGTTGAACGCGCAAAAGGTATGTCTGAAGCTATGAAACTAGAAAATGGCACACTAAACAGTACCTACAATCAATACTTATTCATTCGTACGCTAGAGAAGTTAGCAGATAAAGGTGATCTACCACAGATCATCTATATGCCATCAGAAGGATTAGTTCCAGTTCTCGATGTTAACCACACGAAAAAAGCCGTAGAACCTACTATCGTAAAATAATAAAAGAGCATCCCTCACAAAGGATGCTCTTTTACCAACTATTTATTAATATTTATATAGACAAGTAGACTCTTAAATCCTAAGATTTCTCCCTAGGATATACTTTCATCTTTTTCGTTTCTGGACGTGACTGCTTGTGAGAACGATCACCCTTACGTCCTACTGAATCCTTGTTAACACGCTCAGCAAATTTATCCATCACCATTTTTTGTTGCTCGGGCGTTAATACCTGCTGAAATTTCTCTTGGTGTGATTTCTTATCTTCATGACGCGATTTTTTGATATCCTCTATTTTTGATTGATATACCCGTTGGTTATGAGCTTGTTCTAAGGTCAATTTATATACTTTCTCCCGTTGTGCATCCGTGAATTTTAACTCTTTATCTAAGCGTTCAGTTCGAATTTTAGCAAGCTCTTCGGGAGTTTTATATACTCTTTCTCGTTTTTCACCTGCCTTGGACAAGCCTTTATCCTTCTTTGGGATTTCTTGAGCAAACGAATTAAAACCTAAACCAGTCACTAATGTTGCTAATGCTATTAACTTTTTCATAATACTTCTCAATTTAATCTACTTAATAATTAACTTATATACTAATAGAGTGCATTAAGTCCTGAATGTTTAATTCGGCTAAAGTTAAAATTTGTTAAGAAGCAATATAGATTTGTGAAAAGGAAAGGTCTATAAACAAAAAAATGCTTTCGTATGGAAAAGCATGTCAATTTTTTTTGTCTCTGATATCAGAAAGTTAACTTGGTAATGTTAACGCTCTGACTTTGTTTTATTGTTATTTGTTTGTTGCGTTGGTTGTTCAACGAATCCCCAATTGGTAATATAGTACATGTATGGGCTTTTGTCTAGGATGTTTTGTTTCTCTTTTTCTTTTTTAATCATAGTAAACTTTTATGTTAATATTTAAATTATTTATATATTTTATCGCAATAAGCGAGCCGAAATTCTTCATTTCTTTATTTGATTTTATACAATATACGATTATTTGATTAAATAACCTAATAAAGGTTTAATCTATTTCGTAATTTCTTTTAGATATGCTAACTTATATAGAGTTAATACTTTACTAAATGAAAGCTTATATTAAAAAACCCTTGTCATGAAAATTATGACAGCATGACTTCTACTTCATTAGGTAAGAAATGTTCCGTATGTAATACAGAGGTTATAGATTTTACCCATTGGGAAACAAAAAATATCCTAAGCTACTTACAAAGCAGTAATAAACGTGTATGTGGTAAATTACCTGTTGAAAATGCTCAGCAACAAATTAGTGCTAGACCATTGTCATGGATTAAATTTGGATTATCCGTCTTATTATTACACGGATTTAGTAGTTCTGTTCAAGCTTTAGAAGTAAATAAGGTAATACTTTCACCTTCATACAACACTAATCCAAAAGATCAAACCTTAGACAGCGTACGTTTACGTTTTATTGATGAATCTGGTGCATTACTAGATCAAGTAAATCTGTTTAATTTAGATAGTGGTTATAGACATTTAACAAATAAACAAGGTGAAATAACAATTCATATAACAGCAAATAAGCAACAAAAATATGAAGCGCGCTATGTGGGATTTAAAAATAAGTTAGTACAACTAAAAAAGAAACATCGTAACCAAACTTTAGATATTGTAATGCTACCAGCAGACGAGACTATGCTAGGAGAAGTTATTATTTTACCAAGCAATAAATTAAAACCCATCGACAAGGGCCCTAAAAAATTAAAGCCTCAAAATTAATTTGAGGCTTTAGCAAATAAGTATGTTATTTTCTTAAATAACGATATTAATAATCTTACCTTTTACAAAGATTAATTTCTTAACGGCTTTGCCGTCTAAGTAACGTTGTACATCTGCATTAGCTAATACAATCTCTTCTACTACTTTTGCATCCAAATCTAAAGCTAATGCTAAGTTCATTTTCATTTTACCATTAATAGATACAGGATAAGCAAATTCTGATTCAACTAAATAATCAGCGTTGAATTTAGGGAATTCAGCGTATGAAATAGTACCTGCCTCATTACCTAATAAAGACCATAACTCTTCTGTAATATGTGGAGCATATGGGTGTAATACTTTGATGAAATCAGCTAAGATTAAACGCTTATTGCACTTCAAGTCTGTCAACTCATTCACACAAATCATGAATGCCGATACTGACGTATTGAATGAGAATCTCTCGATGTCATCTTCAGCCTTCTTAATAATCTTATGTAAAGCTTTATATTCTGCTTTTGTAGGTTCTTCGTCCGATACATTAAAGTTCCCTTCTGCATCGTGGAACAAACGCCATATTTTACGTAAAAATTTGTACACACCTTCAATACCATTCGTATTCCAAGGCTTAGCTTGTTCTAATGGCCCTAAAAACATCTCGTATAGACGTAGTGTATCCGCACCATATTGTGAGATAATATCATCTGGGTTCACTACATTGAACTTTGATTTAGACATTTTCTCCACCTCTGTACCACAGATGTATTTACCATCCTCTAATACAAATTCAGCATTTGCGAAA
>JAZQRD010000118.1:0-66961 GCA_045629405.1 Sphingobacterium sp.
CGACAGTATTTTTTACGATTGTCCTCTACTTTAGGAGCAGTTACGTATTGAATGTTTTCGTTTGCCATTAGTTTGCTACCTCCTCAGTTTTAGTTTCAACTTTCTTGTTGAATGCACCGCTACGTTTTTTCTCGCTGTAAGCAACTGCATGCTTATCTAAAGCGATAGTCAAGAAACGCATCACACGTTCGTCACGCTTGTATTCAACCTCTAATTTTTTAATTAATTCACCTGGAGCCTTGAATTCAGTTAAGTGATAAAATCCAGTTGATTTTTTCTGGATTGGATACGCTAATTTTTTCAAACCCCAATTATCTTCAGCGATAATTTCGGCTCCGCCTTCTACTAAGATGTTTTTGAATTTAGCAATTGCCTCTTTCGCAGCATCTTCTGAAAGCAACGGGGTAAGAATGATTACAGATTCGTACTGTTGCATTTTTTAAATAATTATGTTAATTTAAATGTTTTCCGATTTTACGGATGTGCAAAGATAAATAAATTATCATATATCACAAATTTTTTATTAGTATTTGTATTCACGAAGTCCTACTCAGATATTATTATCATCAATTATTACAATACTCTGAATTGATTTGAAAGAATGGGAGAGAGTGTAGTTTGGATAATTCTATTATATCAGTTACAACTATTTCTATAAAATAATTAAAACTGATATTTCAAAACCATCATATGATGAGGATATAGAAATACATAGCTACAATAAATAAGTATTCCTTCAAAATATGAAGGAATAACATAATAAGGTGATTAGCACCTAAGATTTTCGTAATGCTTTTTTATTTTTCCTAAAATCCCATGGAGCTATTGGTTTTCGTAAAGACCAAATATTAATTTTATTCCTTTTCGCATGTGCTTCTGCATTAGCATATACTTTACTCTTATCATATTGCTTATAATGCCAAGCTAATCCATTTCGCAAAATTCGAAGATTTAAATTTCGATTATTAACCCATACCACGCCAATGTTTCTTCCATATCTATCTTTCGACTTGACTTCTACACGAACCTGTTTGCCAATAGATGACTTAGTCGTAAAATCCTTAGATACTTGGTAAAAATCCTGGCCTTTTTCAGGACAATCAATTCCATAAAATCTTATCTTATGTTGATTTTTTTTGTTGTCCAAAATGGTAAAAGTATCTCCATCTGCTACTTTGACAACCTTGCCATTGATAATGTTCTGACCTAGTAGAATTAAATTAAATAAAATAAAAGAGAGTGTAAGCAAAATATGTTTCATTTTGCAAAGATAGTCATAGTATATGATGTCAGCTAAATGTTGCATAACTAATTAACGAGTATTTGTTGATAATGCAACTAATGAAAAGGATCAATGTCTAGCAATAAAAAAATCCTGAAGTTGGGAGCTCCAGGATTTAACCAAACCAATTATTAACTTAAATGTGAAATTTGAAATTAATAAAACAAGTATCGTATCTTTTTTCGATAAACAATATATATTTAACATTTTTTAACAAATAAACTTCATCTATTTCACACCATAAAACACATAGTAACTAAGAAGGTGTTTTTTAACATTATGACAATAAATAGGTCTCTAAACGTCATTAATAAGATAAAGTCAAACATGTGTTTGACTTTATCTTATTTTTTAATTATTTTCTTCAGCTTTATACAAGCTATTAAACTCTGCCTTATATTTTTCTAATATAATTTTCCGTTTCATTTTCAAAGTAGGAGTTAATTCTCCACCATCTATAGTAAACTCAGTGGGAATAATAATAGGCTTTTTAATCTGTTCCCAATTTCCAAAATGTTGATTTGCTAATCGTACTTCAGCATTTACTTTTTTAATAACTGAAGGTTGTATAAGAAACTCTTCTTTTGATAGACTAACAATTGTGGGCTCATTTGCTTTAGCCCAATCTAATAAATGAGCGTAACTCGGAACTATAAATGCGGATGCAAATTTTTGCGCCTCACCAATAACCATT
Organism: Sphingobacterium sp.; assembly: GCA_045629405.1. Classification (GTDB taxonomy): domain Bacteria; phylum Bacteroidota; class Bacteroidia; order Sphingobacteriales; family Sphingobacteriaceae; genus Sphingobacterium. Next base: position 1,977 of record JAZQRD010000118.1, read on the forward strand.
GCTTGTTCAATAAACGGAGACTCTACTAATTTTTTTTCAATGGGTTGAGGGGTAACGTACTTGCCGCCAGAAATTTTAAACATTTCTTTTTTGCGATCCACAATTTTGATAAATCTTCCTTCTTCCAAAATTGCAATATCACCAGTATGTAACCATCCGTCTACAATCGTCTTAGCCGTTTCTTCGGGATTTTTGTAGTAGCCCATCATTACATTTGGTCCTTTAACAAGGATCTCTCCATCTTCAGCAAGCTTAACCTCTACATTATTAACCGGCAAACCAACTGTACCGACACGTGTTCCTTCTGTATAACTATTTACTGAAATCAACGGTGATGCTTCTGTCATACCATAGCCTTCGTAAATAGGTATTCCTGATGCCATAAATGCTTTTGCAAGTGCATTAGGTAAAGATGCTGAGCCAGAGTAGACTGTTTGTAAGCTACCACCTAATGCTTCATACCATTTATTCAACACTAATTTCTTAGCTAGTTTAAGCTTCAAATTATAGGTTGCAGTACGATTTTCAGGATTTGGATCATAGTCATATGCCACAGAAAGCGCCCAATCAAAGATTTTTCTCTTAACACCAGTTAATTCTAAACCCTTTTTCATTATCTTTTCATAGACTTTCTCCAGCAAGCGAGGTACAGCAGTCATCATGTGTGGCTTGATCTCAGCCAAGTTTTGTGCAATTTTATCTAATGACTCTGCTATGTGTATAGTAACCCCAATATACATATAAGTATATAATGTCATACGCTCATAAGCGTGACATGGAGGTAGAAAAGTTAAACTTCGACCATATGCTTTTACAGGTGTCGCGAGGCTAGCTGATTGGGCATTTGCTACCATATTTCTATGTGATAGCATGACACCCTTAGGCTTGCCAGTGGTTCCAGAAGTATAGATCAACGTAGCTAAATCCGTCGCTTTAACGGCATCACGCTTATTATTTAATATCGAATCTGTAACTGTTGAACCAATTTCTTTGATCTCACTCCAATGTCTTGTGTGCGGTATCTCCGCCATACAAAAGATATACTTTAATGTATAAACAGATTCTATAATATTATTCACTCTGTTGTATAGATTCTTGTTACTTACAACACAGATCTTAATTTCAGCATCATTAAATATATACTGATAGTCGGCATCAGTGATATTCGGATACATAGCTACTACTACAGCGCCTATTTGTTGAATAGCAAAATCCATTATATGCCATTCAACGCTACTATCTGCAATCAAACCCACTTTATCGTTAGGTTGTACTCCTAATGCGATCAAGCCTTTTGACATAGCGTCTACTTCTCTAAGAAATTCACTAGTACTCATTGGAGTCCATACACCTTCTATTTTTCTAGAGAAAATAGAAAGATCTGGATATAAATCAACTTGGCGTCTTGCTAAATCGAAAATTCTTAATGTCTGTTCTTGTTCCATATTTCATTATAAAATCAAGCATAACTAGCTCGATTTATTACGTAAATAATTCATTTCTCATAAAGAAATTTATGAGGCAAAAAGTTTGTAAAGATAGGAAATTTGGAGATACATTTATTTTATTAAAAAAAATACAAGTAGATTAAAAATGCTATATGATAAATACAAAAATGCTAATTAGCTGTAAATGAAAGAGCCTCAATAATAACGCACATATTATTGAGGCTTGAAAGTGTTGTAATAAATAAAGTTTTTTTTGTGTTAGTAATATATAATTATGGACCAATTAGTGTGCCAAAAAAATTGAGAAATATGACCTATAGTCATATCATCAAATTTTATATTGTGTAGCAATAAATTATAATAAAACTTTTAAAACTTTTTATTCTTGATGTTTGTTTTCTAGAAAACGTATTATATGATTAATAGATTTAAAAAGATTAGTAAGGATTTCTTTACAATTCTAAAAAATTCATTTTCTGGATTTTTGGATGAAGATAGCCTTAAATTATCCGCATCCCTGGCATATTATACTGTATTCTCAATTGGACCAATATTAGTATTGATTATAAGTCTTGCAAGTCTGTTCTATGGAGAAGATGCTATCAAAGGAAAACTATTTGGAGAGCTAAACTCACTTGTTGGTGCTAGTGCAGCTACCCAAATTCAGTCAATAATTAAAAACTTAGAATTATCTGGCAAAAGCAATACAGCATTAGCCATAAGTGGAGCAACATTGATTATTGGCGCAACAACCGTATTTGGAGACATTCAAAATTCAATAAATAAGATTTGGCACGTACGAGCAAAACCCAAAAAAGGTTGGCTTAAGCTTATACAAGATAGATTACTATCTTCATCCCTAATCATTGGACTCGGATTTCTTTTTGTTGTTACGTTGATTGTCAATGGATTGATCTTAAGTTTAACTGGGCGTATTCAATACTATTTCCCAGACATAACTCTTATTCTACTTGAGACGATCAACTTTGCACTGACATTGGGAATTGTATTTGTATTATTTGCAAGCATTTTCAAGGTTTTACCAGATGTAAATATATCTTGGAAGACAGTTCGAGTAGGTGCTCTATTTACAAGCGTGATGTTTATGCTGGGCCGCTTTTTGATTGGTTTATATTTGGAGACATCCGATACGGAGAGCACATATGGTACAGCAGGATCAATAATATTAATCTTACTATGGGTATATTATACCGCAGCTATACTATATTTTGGGGCTGTATTCACACGCGAATATGCTACTTTGAAAGGTATCTCAATAGAACCATCTGAATTTGCTGTTCATGTAGAATACAAAGAAATCGAACGAAATGTTGCTGAAATACCAGCAGCTCCATTGTCTAGTGAGGAAATTGTAGACGACAAAACATAAAAACCATTAAAGTCAGCCTATCTAAAGTTTGGCCTATATGTAAGTGGGGAGAAGGACCAAGGTATTGAGCTTAGTATGATAAAATATATCCACAAATATGGCACCCATAATTGTTGGAAGTAATTCGTTCCAATATTTTTATACGCTTTTATACAATAGAAATTTGATAAGAATATACCTAGGTTCATCATACTCATGTGCTCCAATCCAAAAAAGCGCATCTGCCTATGCTTTACACTATATGGTAGTTGTTCCCAAAATCCAATTGCTATAGGACTATTTAGGAATAATAACCATCCTAATATCAATTGTATATTGATTATTATAGTGAATGATAAATGAATTTTGAAATGGGTTGAGGTGTAATTTGAGTTTGAATTTTTATTCCACCAAATCCAGACAAACTGTATTAAAAGTATTAATAGTACCAACCATCTATAATATGAGTGGGCTATTAGTAATTCTATATAATTCATTTATGGATAAAATTATAATCTATTAAATTTAAAGACTGAGCATCTAAAATAATTAGACAATTATACACATAATTAACAAAGGGATTCAAATTGAATCCCTTTGTTAATATTTTTTTGAAAAATTATTTACCTATACGGTATAATTTTCCTGAATCAGTTATTGCATATAAAGCCTCGTCATTTCCTTGAATTACATCTCTAAAACGCTCTCCTTCCTTACTCACCAATCGCTCTTCACCTACAACTTTTCCATCTTGGATTACTATACGTGCTATATGCATACTGCTTAGACCAGCAATGAAAAGATTGTTTTTCCACTCAGGAATAGCGTTTCCAGTATAAAAATTAGTTCCAGATGGTGATAATACGGGATCCCAGTAATACACAGGTTGTTCTAAACCATCTTGCTGCTGAATCGGAGGTGTACCTATTTCTTTACCAGAGTATTCAATACCATAAGTGATAATTGGCCAGCCATAATTTTTACCAGCGACAATACGATTCAACTCGTCACCACCACGAGGACCAAATTCTGTTTCCCAAAGATCACCAGTTTCTGGATGTAAGGCGATACCCTGTGGATTACGGTGACCGTACGAATAAATTTCTGGTAATGCATCTGCATTGCCTTCAAAAGGATTCCCGGCAGCAGCCTTGCCGTCTGTTGTTAGACGTAATATTTTACCGATTGCAGATTTAAGATCTTGCGCTAATGGGCGAGTCTCTAACTCAGATCGTTCACCTATTGAAACTAATAAATTTCCAGTCTTGTCGAATATAATACGTCCGCCATAGTGAAGTTTACCGTCAAATACCGGTCCTGCTTGATAAATTATAGTTGCACCTTCGATAGTTTTCTCGTCAGTAGACAGTTTCCCTTTAGCAACTGCAGTCAAATTACCTTTTTCTACACGGTGTGTAAACGTCCAGTAAACTATACGATTAGATGTAAAGTCAGGGTCTAAAGTCAGTCCTAATAAACCTCCTTGTCCAACAGCATCAACTTTTGGAAGACCGGTAATAGCGTCACTGATTGTACTACCATCTGCGGCTACGATACGCATTGTACCTTCTTTTTCTGTAATAAGAAATCTTCCATCAGGGAGTGAAACAATACCCCAAGGTGATTTTAATCCTTGAGCAATAACTTTACTCTCATAACTAGTTGTAGTTTTTACTCCTGCAATACGTGTTTGACCATCAAAAGCTGGTTTATATGCTGTATTGCCTTTGTTCGATTCTACAGCAGGATAAATACTATCTTGGCTTGAAGCAGCTTCATTGTTATTAGCATTGCCATTATTACATGACATCGCTAGTACTGATGAAGATAATAGTACTGCTGAAAATAATTTTTTCATAATGAATAATCTTTAGTGAAGAATAAGTTTAACCGATTATTTAAAATTAATAAATATATGGTAAAGTCTTTATATAATTTAATTCAAAATTTCGCGTATTTAACTGATAACGTCCACTTTAAATCATAAAGAAGCTGCTATTTTAAAATAGCAGCTTCTTTATGATTTAAAATACGAGCATATGTAGCTATTTGATCATTATCTAACAATTCCTTATGATATGGCGCAGGAATGACAACTTTATACTCCTTATTACCTACGGGAATAAAGAATAAAGCACCGTGTTCTTCTTTACTTTCTGTAACGATTAATGTGAATTTCTGTACAGCATTATTAAGTGTATTGCTATCTTTTAATTTTGAGATTAAAACAGACGGATTCATTATAAATTATTAATTTTCTTCGTGAAGCACCAAGATAGGGGTTTTTGCATGAAAGGCAAACTTATTTGTCAAACTAGATCGCATTAATTGATCAAAGAAATTCCTATTTCGCTTTACAATAGCTAACAAGTCAATATTATTTTCTTCCAAGAACATGTTAATTGTCGCTTCTATTGATTGTTCATTTTTTTCTAATAGAATGAAATCCAACTTTTCTTGATTAAACTTATTCGTCCAACTATTAGTTTGCATTAAAATATCGCCTGCCTTTTGTGGATCCTTTAATACATGAATACAGAATACTTCAGCATTAAATATTTTAGAAAAGGAAATAACTTCAGCGAGTGCTGCACTATCTTTCTCTCTGAAAAGAGTCGTAAACGCAATTTTGTTGATTGGTGAATAAATTGCTTGCTCTGGAATCCCTAATACTGGTTTTTTTGTATTCCGAATTACATCGACAGTATTTGTACCAACAAAATCTTTTGTAAAACCAGAGGCTCCTCTGGTACCCATCACAATTAATTGGATATCTTCTTTTTCCAAAGTTTTCTTTACGCTATTTAGAACCGTACCTTCTTCGATTATAAATACAAGTTGAGAGTGATCCAATTGTTGTTCTTCAGCAAGCTTATGCAGATTGGGAACCTGTTTTTTGAAATATTCAAATTTTGACAATTCAACTTGCCTATAAACATCTGCGAGCATCTCAGGTTGACCGCCATGAGTAGCTGACAAAATTGGGGACATATAGGAATACAAAACATATAGCTTCACATTCAACTGATTAGCAATGTTGAGAGCGTATAAAAACGCATTATTTGCTGCATCAGAAAAGTCAGTTGGGATTAATATATTTTTCATTACATTATATTTTTTTTATTAAAGCTATTAAAATCTTTTCATGTGTTCACGTACAATGATGAATGTCATAGATGTACGTGATTTATTTTAAAACAGCTGTAGCGAATGATTTGTTTCCAACGTTTGATTAAGAAATCACAATTGAGTAAAGTAATAAATAAGTCGTCGGTTACAAATAATAGTTAAATTAGCTACACTGAACATTTCGGATATAATTAAGTGGGATTAATAAATCAGTATTTTAAAAAGAGCAATCCGCTGACACTAAAAATAGCGTTAGATGAATGTCTCGTGCAAAATTCTGAACGTGGAAAATCTTTTATATACAAACAGTTTTATGGTTATTTGATGTCGGTTGCATTTCGATACGTAAAAGAAGAAATGGAAGCTGAAGATATTGTTAATGAATCGTTTGTTAAAATATTTAATAAGTTAAGCTCATTTGAATGCTTAGAAGATCCACTAATATTAGAAAAATCATTTAAAGGTTGGATATCACGAGTAACAGTGAATACTTCAATTGATAAATTGAGAAGTAAAAAAATCACACTACATCTAGATGATGTTTCTGATCATGAATTAATATCACACGCCGTTCCTATAGCTAGCACGCTTGAAGAGAAGGATATACTTAATCTGTTATATGAACTACCTCCGATCCAAAGAACGATTTTTAATCTATATGAGATAGAAGGCTTTTCACATGATGAAATTGGAAAAGAGTTGAGCATACCAGAAAGTACATCCAGAACGTATCTGACTCGAGCTAAGGCTCGATTGCGTAAGCTATATGAACAGAAATTTGAAACCAAAGATGAAATTGTAACAGGAGGTTATCGATAATAATATGGATAATAAAGATATTATAAAAGATATAATCAAGAAATTAAGAGATGATAATTCACGTCCTTATAAACAAGGCGCATGGGAAAATTATAAACAAAAATATGATCAACCATCGAAATTTAAACCTATAAGACCTTGGATTAAATGGACATCCACTGCGGCAGCGCTAGTCATAATTGGCTTTGGTATGACACAGTTATGGAATAAAGATGCAAGTAATAAGGTTGATATTTTAGTTGAAAATACACAAGATAACCCATTAAGAAGTAATTCTCCTTCTGATGATGCGTCCGTTAACAATTTAGGTACTGATTATAGCTCTAAAAATGAAATTATTTTGTCAGCGATTCAGAATAAAAATTTTGTAGAGGATAGAGTAGAATTAAAAGTATTAAATAATTCTGCATCTGCATTAAACGCATTGTACAATTCTATTACTATACCAAATATCGAATTCAAGGAAATTCCATTAATTGAATCATTAAATCTAAAAAAACAAATAGAAGATAATCTGCCAAACGCAGTTCATGTAGGTCAACAAATCGTTAAAAATGAAGGTGTTTTAGCTAATCAGGCTATAGAAAATCAAACTAGTAAGGTTGACGATTTAAATACATCTTCTGCAAAGCAGTTTTCATTAAATAATAAAGTTAATTTATCGCTATTTGTATCGCCATTTGCTACTAACGATAAATTAAATGTTGGTGGGGGACTTGCTGTAGCTTATAAATTAAATAATAAATTAGCTTTACGTACTGGCGCATCCTATAATAGCTATGAAGTCGGGGTGTTGAAAAACCCCATGGATCCTGCTCAAGCGGAAGTTGTACACACTGATCATAACATGAGCATTCAACAATCTGAAATGGCAAATGTCTCTACGCTTAATAATAGAATGATTCTGCCAAACATTAACGCAGTGAATGGGGTAGTACAGACTATCGAGATTCCACTGGAACTGCAAGTAAATTTGAATAAAACTTTTTACGCATCAGCAGGAGCTTCATACTCAGCTATAATCAATCAGCGTAGGGAAGCAAAGTATATTGAACAGGTCTCTTCTAATGCAATACCTTTCTCAAAAGCTGCAACGGTACAAGCTATTACAAAGACTATTAACTCAGCTGAAAATAACGTAAATACTAATGGTTTTAGCGGTTTTGTAAATATTTCTTTAGGTAAGAAAGTTAATGTTAGAAATGGAGTTAATCTGGCAATAGAACCGTATTTGAAAGTTCCAGTAGGTCAATACAGAAGAGCTGATATGGATTACACAAATGGAGGAATTCGTATAATGACCAATTTTTAATGCATATTCGACCGATATTCACTCTATGCTAAAAGCAATCGAATATGTATTTTGAAGCATATACTATAGCTGATCAATTCTCACCCAGCTCATACCAGCTGCAATTGCACCTTGTACTCCAGGATCACCATCTTCAAACACTAAACAATCTTGGGGATTAACATTTAGTTGCTGAGCGCAGAGTAAAAAAGCATCAGGTGCGGGCTTTCCTTTTTCTGTATCACCTGCACAAACCATAGCTTGATATTTCCCATTTACATCAATAACTTCAAGCGTGATTTTTAAAGTTGAACGAGAACCACCCGAGACAATACCAATTTTCTTTAAACCGACATGATCTTCTAATATCTGACGAACATAATCAATAGGTTGTGTATGTTGAATGAATCGGTCTATAAAAATAGCAGACTTACGTTTCGAAAAAGCAATGACATCAAATACGGTATTGTATCTTTTGCAGATCTCTTCTGCGACAGCGACTGTAGGCCATCCTGCAGTTTCATCAATCAGGTCTGCATCCAGCGCTATGCCGTATTCTTTTGATACGGCTACATAGGCAGCTTTGTGTGCGTCGATGTTGTTTGCTAAAGTCCCATCTACATCGAATATAAGCGCCTCATATGGTGCAGATAATTCTTTTAATTGCAGATATTTTAATTTATTTCCAGGTGTCATATAGTTCAATAATGAATAAAAAACAATAAGGAGGCATACGCCTCCTTATTGTTTTTTATTTCGCAGCTTTTCTACGTTGTTTTTCTTTAATGATCAAACTCAGTTCACGTCCTGTCTGACCAGCAGCAGATGTGTTCTCTTGAGCACGTCTAAATAAATAAGGCATAACAGATTTTACTGGACCGTAGGGCATATACTTAGCGACATTATAATTCGCTGCACCAAGGTTGAATGATAAATTATCTGACATACCTAACAATTGCGCAAAGAATACGTGTGTGTGATTTGCTGGGATACCACGCTTCTGCATTTCGTTAGCTAATAATAAGCAACTATTATCATTATGCGTACCCGCCATCAAGCCAATCTTTTCAATATTATCAAGACAGAACATAATTGCAGCATTATAATCTACATCACTAGACTGTTTATCAGGTTGTATAGGTGATTGATATCCCATTTGATGGGCGCGCTCTCTTTCTATCTCCATATATGCCCCACGTACAACTTTAGCACCTAGGAAAAAGTTTTGAGTTTGGGCATACGCAAAGTCAGCTTTAAGTGAAGCTAATTTATCATGTCTATATAATTGATACGTATTATATACAATAGGTTGTTCTTTATTGTATTTTTCCATCATGTTTCGCGCTATATCATCGATGGTTTCTTGAACCCATGAATGTTCGGCATCGATTAACACACGAATACCAGCTTCGTGACAAGCTTTGCATATACGGTCGCAACGATCTAATAAACGCTCAAACTCTTGTTGCTCCGCACTTGTCAAAGATTCTTTAGCGTCAACTTTGGCTAATAAATCAAATCTTCCAACACCAGTAGGCTTAAACACACAAAATGAGATCAATTTATTTGCTTTAGCATATGCTACTGTAGCAAGTACTTCTTCACAACAAGCATCGAAGCTTTCTTCGGACTCTTCACCTTCTACCGAGTAATCTAGGATAGTCGTTACATTACCTTTACCCAATTCTGCGATAGCCGTCTTACAACCTTGTATAGTTTCTCCACCACAGAACTGTTTGTAAATAGTATTACGTATGATACCTTGTATTGGCAAGCCAATATTTAAGGAGAAATTGGTGATTGGTGTCCCTATCTTTATAAGTGTACTAGAGGCTACCATTTTAAATAACCAATATGCTCTCTCCAGATCACTATCGGATTTATAACGGAAAGCAATTTCCGTGTTTTCAAAATTTAGTACTGTATGATTAACTGCCATTGTCATCCTTGATTTTACATACCAAATTTACTGTTTCGTAAATATAATTTGCATTAAATTCAACATAATGGACAAAATTCGTTTATTTTTGGCTTATTTTTGTTTATGCAGACATTTACTTTAGAGGGGGAATTCATCCCAATGATTCAATTATTAAAAGCTCTTAATTGGGTAGAGCACGGTGGTATGGCACAACGTATGGTAGACGAAGGGCTTGTAAAATACAATGGTGAAGTAGACTTTCGTAAACGTCTGAAAGTACGTAAAGGCGATATAGTTGAATTCGAGGGAATGAAAGTTCAAATCGTTTAATTTTGTTATATTTAGCATCTTAAATACTAGTATCATATTATATGCAAGCAATAGATAGCTTAGGCTACAAAGTTTATTTTGAAGAGGATTTAGATTCTTTGACTTCATTTATTGAAGAAAAAGGATATTCACAAGTACTAATATTAGTTGATCGTAATACAAACGATCATTGTTTACCAGTTTTACAAGCCGCTGTACCTGATTTAATTCACTACGATATAATAGAAGTAGATCCTGGTGAGGAAAATAAAAATATTGATTATTGCATAGGTGTATGGAAAACCATGTTGGACTTCGGTGCAGATAGAAAGGCGCTCATGATCAATCTTGGTGGAGGTGTCATCACGGACATGGGAGGCTTTGCAGCTTCAACGTACAAGAGGGGAATTGACTTTATTAATATTCCAACGACATTATTATCACAAGTTGACGCATCAGTTGGCGGCAAAACGGGAATTGATATGGACAATATCAAGAATATCATAGGAACGTTCGCACAACCACAGGCTGTTTTTATAAGTTCAAAATTCCTTCAAACCTTAGATGAAAGACAAATAATTTCAGGTTTAGCAGAAATTATAAAACATGGATTGATCCAAGATAATGAATTATATAATAATTGCAAGACACATGGTTCTCAAGCAGTCGATATATCATTAGTACATCGTTCAGTAGCTATTAAGAATAATATTATCACGCAAGATCCTAAGGAACAAAGTGTTCGAAAAATATTGAACTTTGGACATACTATTGGTCATGCAATTGAGGGTGTATCACTTATAAATGATAAGGACCCTCTTTTACATGGAGAGGCAATTGCTATAGGTATGATTTGTGAAGCTTGGTTATCTGTAAAATACACGGGTTTAACTGAGGTAGAACTTGAAGATATTACGAGTACATTTCTAAATATATATCCAGTTTATCCTTATACAACTGCACATTATCCAGCTTTCATGGAACTCATGAAAAATGATAAGAAAAATGAAAATAGCAAAATTGGTTTTGCATTATTAAACAGGATTGGTGACTGCACATATAATATTTATGTTAGTGAAGAAGATATTTGTGGTGCATTAGATTACTATCGTTCACTTATTAATTAATTGGTTAGTTATGATTCGTCTTACCATACTATTATGTTTGATTAATTTTTTGCCTGCCTTTTTGGTAGCACAGCAACAATCAGTATTAGTATTCAGTAAGACTGCGGGGTTTAGGCACGGAAATATTCCTACTGGAGTTGATACGCTTAAAAGTTTGTTAAAGTCTGTCGGTCTGGATGTCAAACATACAGAGGATGCAAATTTCTTCAATAATGACACATTATCAACGTTTGATGCTGTTGTATTTTTAAGCACCACAGGCGATATATTTGATGAAAATCAGAAGAAAGCATTCAAAAAATTCATACAAAATGGTGGTGGATACATAGGTATACATGCTGCTTCAGACACCGAGCACAATTGGCCTTGGTATGGGGAATTAGTCGGAGGATATTTCGCAAGTCATCCAGCTGTTCAAGATGCCAAATTAAAAATTAAAAACAAAAAGCACTTAGCGACCAAACACCTTCCATCTATTTGGATACATAGGGATGAGTGGTATGATTTTAGAAATATCAAACCTGGATTAAATATTTTAATGGAATTGGATGAAGTATCGTATGAAGGAGGGAAGATGGGTAAGTTTCATCCAATATCCTGGTTCCAGGAATATGATGGAGGCAAATCATTCTATACTGGATTGGGCCATACTCATGAATCATTCGCATCTGATAACTTTAAAAAACATCTACTTGGGGGTATTCTCTATGTATTAGGTCAGCATTAATCTTAATATTTTTAATGAAAAAAATTAGAATTGCTTCTGCTATTATTACAAATAGCAACAAAGATTTATTAGTAGTTCGAAAGCATAATTCATCATTCTACATGCTGCCTGGAGGTAAGATAGCGGCAGACGAAACATTCGAAGATACCCTTATTCGTGAACTTAAAGAAGAACTTGCGCTTGATCTGGACGCAAAGGATTTTAGATTCTTAGGAACACACGAAACGCGTGCAGCTAATGAAGCAGACACTATTGTGCAAGGAAATATATTTCATTTTAACGAGCCTCTGGATACTCATGTAACGCATCATGCAGAGCTTGCTGAAGTAGTATGGATTACAAAAGAAAATTATACTGATTATCAATTAGCACATCTTCTAAAAGAATTTGCACTTCCTACATGGTTAGCTGACTTTAAATAATTCAGCTAACCATGTTCATACAACGGACTATTCACAAGTTCACGCGCTTCCATCAACACCGCTTCGATTTTATTTTCAGCTAGTCGCACTGTATTCGTAAGGCAAGTTGGCTTACGCAATATGTCTTTAACCAAAATGAATTGTGCTTTTAGTAATTGTGCTTTATCATGCGCATCTATTGTAGTGAGGCAAGTTATTGGATATTCACCATTATTATCTACACGTACTTTAATACTGTTATCTGCAGGATAATCCCACGAAAGTAAATTTAGTTTGTAGTATTCCCCAAACTTTTTAGAGTCCGCTGTTAAATAAGCATTGGTTACAAGCCATCCTTGCGTTACTTCAAGTGTCTTATTAAACAACGTATATGGCATATTTGAAATATCTGTGAGCCTTGATCGGAAATACATTGGCGTAGTAACTGATATCTTCGCGTCTATGTCGTTTCTAAATTTGCATTCAATAGCCAATAGTTCATTATCTTTTGTTGCTATTACATCTATTTCATGAGATACCGCATGCCCCTTTAATGTTGTACCAGTTTGTGCTTCGTAACCATCATCTTGAAATAATCTCGCAATCCACTTTTCAAAATAAAATCCTTCAGGTCCCAAATCGCGTAGGGCTTTCTTCAAACTATATCTAGCTGCGTAAGTATTACGCAATTCCTTTAATTTATTAAATGCAAGTTCATATAGCTCTCTTGTACTAATGCCGTCATACAATGATGGCTTGATCTTGTCATAGACAAGATCCACTTCAATGCTACTAGCGCCAGATCTTGAGAGCGAATGTATGAGACTATTCAAATTGAAAGGTACTAAATCACCTGAGTGCTTTTTTACTTGCATATATCTATTCTAATTGGTAATTGAAGATAGTATTTTAAGCTGTCGTCTACAAATATATCCTTCAAATAAAACAATTTTTAAAGATCAATTGTTATCTAAATAAAAAAGGAATATATGAATACTATCGTGAATTATGCATTAAATAAAGTTCAGGAAAAGATACAGGAATCTTGTGAAACAGGGAATGTAGGAACCTCAGAACGAATTTTATCAGTAATAGCTGGTGGTTTTATTTTAGGATTAGGAGCAAAGAGGCTTTTAAAAAGTCCAATAACGGCGCTAACTGGTATTACATTGGGCGGTGGATTAGTTATGCGTGGTATTACAGGTAATTGCCCAGTCAAGGAAACTTTAGATGACATGACAAAGGACGAATCTGTAACAGTTATTGAACATCGATACTTTGTTAAATAGGTCTATATTTAGGTTGTTATATGTTTTAAAAACCGAACAATTGTTATAAAATTGTTCGGTTTTTTTATGGCAAAATATGTTTACAATTAAATATATTGAATAATTAAATAACAAAAAGATTTATGAATATGTATATAATCTAAAATTGAATTGATATAGCAACTATTAGGTCTACCCATGAAAAACACCAATTATATTCTATGAATCTCACTAATCAATTAAGTGAATTTGCCGACAAATTATTCACAAAATAAAATTTGGGTCTGTTTATAATACTTTATATAATAGCTCGTTATATAGATTATAGATTGATTTTTGTTTAAGTAAATAGCTTATTCTTTCAAAATATGGCTATTTTCCTACCAAACAATATTTCGTTATAAAATGTAATTTCACTATATCCTTATTTGCAATACTTTACATTATTTATGTAAATAAGAAGTTTAGTTATATTTATTGTATACCTCTATAAAATCGGCACGCATAGTAACAAAACTTTTCAATACCTTATGAATGAACTCTTCATCCAATATTTCAAAAACACCATTCACTCCATCCACTACATCTGTCTCTGCAAGCTTGTATGACTGCTCTAAATTTCCTTGTTCAAATTTTATGATAAACTTTTGGTTCATACCAAATATTGTAATTTTGCAGTCTGGATGAGGCAATTCTGCTAGTACTCTCATATTATTTTATTTTATGTATTTTGCGAATATACAACATTGCATATTCATGCCTATTATATATACCAAAAAAGCTGAATAGTCATATTCAGCTTGTTGTGTTTTTAATATTTTCCAGATCTAAACTAGGCCTTGTGCTTTCATAGATTCAGCTACTTTAATGAATCCTCCAATATTGGCACCTTTTAAGTAATTGATATAGCCACTCTCAGATTTACCATAGCGTACGCAAGTCTTATGGATATTCTGCATTATTGCCTTTAGTTTCGTATCTACCTTAGATTTTTGCCATTGTTCACCAATCCAGTTCTGAGACATTTCCAAACCAGATACTGCTACACCGCCAGCATTTGCTGCCTTTCCTGGAGCATATGATACTTTTGCTTCATGAAACACTTTAACTGCACCTAAAGTAGATGGCATATTTGCACCTTCAGCTATATATTGACACCCATTATTTACTAAAGCACGCGCATCATCTTCATTCAATTCATTCTGAGTAGCACATGGTAAAGCTATATCACATACCAAATTCCATGGCTTTTGACCATACAAAAATTCTGATGAAGTATATGTTGAACAATATTGATCAATATTACGACCTAATGAACCTACATATCGTAATTTTTCTAACGTAAATCCATCCTTATCATATAGTGTACCTGAGCTATTTGAAAGAGTAATGACTTTGGCACCTAAAGTAATTGCTTTTTCAGCGGCATAATAGGCTACATTGCCCGCTCCAGATATACACACAGTCTTCCCATCAAATTGTTCGTCCTTACTGATCAAAATACATTCTACGAAATATAGCAAACCATATCCTGTAGCTTCAGGACGAATATATGAGCCGCCCCATTGCACACCTTTACCAGTTAATACACCAGTAAAATTATTTTGGATACGCTTATATTGACCATATAGATACCCGATCTCACGTGAACCAACACCTATATCTCCTGCTGGAACATCAGTATCAGCACCAATATGGCGATATAATTCTGTCATGAATGATTGACAAAATCTCATAATTTCATTATCAGATTTGCCCTTAGGATTAAAGTCAGAACCACCTTTACCTCCACCAATAGGTAGACTTGTAAGCGAATTTTTAAAAACTTGTTCGAATGCTAAAAATTTAAGGATACTTAGATTGACACTAGGTGCGAATCGCAATCCACCCTTATATGGTCCAATTGCACTGTTCATTTGCACACGAAAACCCTTATTCACTTGCACACAATTTTGATCATCCAACCATGTGACACGGAATGAAATTACCCTCTCGGGCTCTATAATACGCTCTAAGATTTTCAGATCAATATAGTCTTGGTGATGCTCGTTGATATATGGTATTAAATCCTCGACAACTTCCTGTACCGCTTGTAGAAACTCAGGCTCATTGGGATTACGCTCCTCAACGTAATCAATAAAGTTTTTAAGATTTAGCATTGCTTATTGTAAATATTATATTTCTAATTTTACAAATTTAACAAATACTTATAAAAAACACGTATTTGTTGATATTATTTCAATCATAAATTTTAAAAAACTTATTACAAATATCAATTTCAGATTTAAGTAATTGATATATAGACGAAATATAATAATTTAAACATATAACTATGACTCCACACAAATAGATATCTGGCATTAGGAAAATATAAAAGAAGGGAAGATTGATGAATTACACACGTTAAAATTAACTAACAATTATTTTGGATATATAACTTAACAAATGATTAAGAGGGATTAATAGTCAATGAATTATCTATTTAATCTAAATGTCTTAAGATAAACGCGAGTATTGTTGTATTAACAATTATTCAGGTCGAAAACTACAATTTAAAACTCATATTTTAAGACAGTAGGAGATAAACAAACTTCTATGACACAATTGAATTTTTAGGTGGATAGGGTAGTAAATAATGAAATTCGGGAGTTAATTAATTGCATGCACAACCTATATGTTGAGCGCAGAATAATTAAGCTCTTAAAACGGCTTATTTTAAGTTTTAATACTGCTAAAAAATATTCGAAATTAATAATGAAATGTGAGAGCTATAATAAAAAATTAAAAGAAGGAGAGGGGGCTCGAAAAAAAAAATTGCAACAAAACTTAGTTTGCCTTAGTTGGATCAAACGGCTCTATATGTACAAATACATTACTAATATCAGGAATCTCCTCCATCAAATGATCTTTAAGTTGATGAGATATATCGTGCCCTTCTTTTACTGTTAATTCTGCATCTACTATTGCGTGCAAATCCACTAAAAATGACATACCAATTTTACGCACATAGCATTTTTCTGTAGCTAAAACACCATTTACCTCCATTGATTTGTCTTTCACTAAGATTACAATATCATTATAGAGATTTTCATCCATTATCTCTCCCAAAGCTGGTCTAAAAATTTTATAACAATTGTATAGAATAAATGCAGATGCAAAAAGAGCAGCTATGTCATCCATGTATTCATACCCTTTGCCCAAATATAATGACATCGATATCCCTATAAATGCCGCTACAGATGTAATTGCATCACTTCTATGATGCCATGCGTCAGCTTTTAATGACGAGCTATTCAATTCTTTTGCTTTTCTATTAACAACTTGGTATGATATCTCTTTCCAAATGATTATTCCAGCTAATATATATAAGGTCCAAGGCTCTGGAGCCTCATGAGGTTCATTTATATTAAGAAAACTCTGATAGGCTATAATTGTCGCAGAAATAACTAAAAATAATACTACGATGAAAGTAATCAATGGCTCTATACGACCATGGCCATAAGGATGCGTTTCATCTGCAGGTCGTTCTGAATACTTGATCCCTAATAAAATTAAAATTGAAGAAAATACATCAGAAGTTGATTCTATTGCATCAGCTATCAAGGCATAAGAATTACCAAAAAATCCAGCAAACCATTTTAATGCCGCTAAGCCTAAACTTCCTAGAATGCTGAAGTAGATTGTCTTCTTAGCAACGCTACCTTTTTCAATAGAACTCATATATATGTACTGTCATAAAATATAACCAAAGGTCGCAAATAAAAAAATCCCGAACTAATGTTAAGTAGAATATTATCTAGAAAAATGATAATAAAACAAATGAAATTAATTCTATTTAACATAATGTATATTATAGGACATTTGTTTATCGAGTTTTAGTTACTTTTAAATTCAGAGGTTTTACAGCATTGAAACATTGTATTAAAAACTATTAAGTGATTGCTCACTTAACTGAGTGTTGTTATTGATATTCAGATTTATAAGTGACAAATAACCTCTTTATAATACGAACTGCTAGTTATAATAATGGAACTGATTTTTATTCTATAAAATATTCCGGAATACCTTAAAGAAGCAGAAATATCTAATTTTTAGAGTCTACCCCGTAAAACATAATAATTTGAAGAATACCTCAGGGATTGCGACGAATTAATTATTCTATTTAACATAATAAATTAAATGGTGATACATAATTTTTAATTTCTCTTTTTATGCTTTATTGAATAATCAATTATACACATCGTTAACAATAAAAAACCATGTACAACCTTTGTACACGGTTTTTTTAAATCTAAACTTATGACTTAGTCTCTTAATTTTGTAATATCTAACTTAGGTTTAGGAAGATTCATTGTTTTGATTAATTTTTTGCAATCGTTTACCATCCCCTGCGTCATTTCATAAGTGTATTTTCCATAATCATCATAGGTCATTTTACCAACGTAAAAAAATCCGTATGAATCGAAAAAATCAGTCAAATCAACTTTTGCTACTTCACAAGCCGTCTTGATGAAATTCAACTGATGAACAGCCGGATTGCGTTCACCTTGCATTCTTTCCGCACTCCAGTTGGATGCTATACGTGGTCTTTCAGCTTGCAATTTTGCACTTTGCATTCTAAATGCTTCAAATAGATCTGGGTAGAAATTTGGATTATTTCCAGTGCCTTCGAAATATAATTGTAGCTGCCAAAATGGAACTAGTCTATTGAATACATCTTCATCTTGTAGATAGGAAATCTTATTTTCAATAATACTCTTTCTAGATTTATCGTAGTTGTTTTGTTCCGAGATACGTGTTTTATTGCCGAAAGATCTTGTTACGTATAAGCTAAATAGATTATTACTTACCTCTCCTAACCCACCCCAATTAAACATTGGTCGCGTCTGATGCACATGCCCTACTTCATGCGAGAAACCCCAACATGGATCACCTTTTATCACACGTGATGGATCCACAACCATACCCATTGCATAGCCTTTTTTGTCGCCCATATAAGCTACTCCATCGCCATCTCTAAACATGTAGTAATTATAGTTAACTCTCGATAGGATTCTGTTTTTTGGAATTTTATTATATTTTTCTAATCCCATTATTCGATGTTGTCTATAAACCAGTGAGTCATAATTATTTAATAATTCTAACCCTCTGCCCGAAGCATATTTTTTTAGCGATTCTACTGGATATGCAATTTGTATATGTTTTCCTATTGCATCCATTATAGGGAAAGTAGCCTTACTTAATAATCTATCCCAATCATCATCAGTGTGTACTCTACTATCAAAGTAGCCGTTAACTTGACCAGTCAAGAAATGCACTTTTATATCCTTTTCTTTAGAAGGATCTTCCGAAAAATTATAGATATATGCTAAAGATCCAAAATCTTTTAAATCAATTATATTAACACCATTTTTTAGTGTGAATTCTTTCTTTTCTATTCCCCATCCTTTAGGATCCTTCGTTGGATCATCTGGGTTAGGCGCTTTGCGCAACCAATTAGGTACAAGTAATTTTACATCTTTTCTGTCATCAATCCCATCTACCACAATCACATGCTTCCCAACTGGTAGATATATTCCTGTTATATGCTCAAATTTACTGTAACCGTCGCCAATAGCTAGATCTTGACCTAGCGCAGTTGGTGATAGAATAGCTTTATATGAACGGTTTCGAATACGAGTTTCTTGACTATTATGGAAAATACGAAGAGCATGTGCTTTAAGTGCTGGATCAGCTATCGTGTTCAACTGTTTTAATTTAATATTATTCTGAAGCTGCGTAGCTAGTGGATCTTGAAAGATGGATAGTTGTTCGTACGCCTGCTTTAATTCTTTAGCTGATTGTGCATTTACATATGCATGATGAAGTAACAAACAGGCGGTAAAGGTTAGTATAACTTTTTTCATAAGAATGAGGTTTTGTTCATTGCATTAAAAATAATTATAAAAATGGTTTAAAAAACTCTTGAAAACGGGCGTAATGTTCAAATCAAGCTTATGATAAAGTTGCAATCGATTGACTAATATTTTCATGTAATATGTATGTAATAATTTGTCATTATGATTTAATATCAAAAAAATGCTTGCAATAAATATAATTTAAACATAGATTTGCAGTATTATTATTAAACATGAACTACTTGTTATCACATAACGCACATTTGCATCATCGCCATTTTGGCGATATGTAATTTCTGTGTTTCTACGTGAAGCATGCTCTCCCCATAGTTTATTTTATTAATAATTTTTATAAATCATAAAACATCCGTTTTGAAAAATCTTAAAATCGCTATTCAAAAGTCTGGTAGATTAAACGAAAAATCTGTTCAACTTCTTAAAAATTGTGGACTAGACTTTGAAAATTATAAAAGCTCATTAATTACTACCGTTTCAAATTTCAGTTTAGAAATCTTATTTCTAAGAGATGACGATATTCCAGGATATGTAGAACAAGGTATTGCAGACTTAGGAATTGTTGGCGAAAATGTAATAGATGAGACGCAATCTAAAGTTAGCTATATTCAAAGATTAGGTTTTGGTAAATGCACACTCAAATTAGCTATTCCTAGAGATTCTGATATTGTTGATTTACAAGATTTAAACGGTAAGTCTATTGCGACATCTTATCCAGTTATATTAAAGTCATTCTTAGATGATTATAAAATAGAAGCAGATATTCAGACGATCTCAGGATCTGTCGAAATTGCACCTGGCCTTGGTCTTAGTGACGCAATATGTGATATCGTGTCTACTGGTGGAACTTTAAAATCTAATGGATTAAAACCGTTTGCAGACGTTCGTAACTCTGAAGCTATATTAATCGGTAGAGAAGGAATTGAAGAAAATGAAATTCTAGTTGAATTACTTCAACGTATTCAGTCAGTATTAAGAGCAAAAGAGACGAAATATGTAGTCCTGAACGTGGAGCGTGAAAACCTTCCTAAAATAACTGAATTATTACATGGGGTCAAAAGTCCTACAGTAGTACCTTTAGCTGAAGAAGGCTGGGTGGCTGTTCATACGGTTATTTCAGAAGATGATTTTTGGGGCAAAATAAACAAATTGAAAGCTGCAGGTGGTCAAGGTATCGTAGTCATGCCTATTGAAAAAATTATATTATAATGCTAAAGACATTTATCTACGATGATTTATCAAATCAAGATATTGATAAATTAATCTTACGTAATACAGATCCAAGTAACGCAATACAAGATATTGTTCAAGATATCATAACGAATGTGCGTAATAATGGTGATCAGTCGCTTAAAGAGTATGCAGGCAAATTTGACCAAGTCAATCTGGATAAACTATTTTTAGATAAAAGTGAGATTGAAGCGCTAGCAAGCACTATATCTAGAGATCAACAACGTGCATTAGAGATTGCATTTCAAAATATTCATCGTTTTCATAGTACACAACTTAAACGTGAGCGTGTCACGGAGACAATGCCTGGTGTTAAGTGTTGGCGAGAAGTAAGACCTATTGAGAAGGTCGGTTTATATATTCCTGGTGGATCAGCTGTGTTACCTTCTACCCTTTTGATGCTAGGTGTTCCTGCTCGTATAGCTGGTTGTAAGGAAATCGTAGTATGTTCGCCTCCACAAAAAAATGGTCAGATTAATGGTTTTGTAGCCTATTGTTTACTTCTTCTTAAAATTGATCGAATATATTTGGTTGGAGGAGCGCAAGCCGTAGCTGCAATGGCATTTGGAACAGAATCTTTACCGAAGGTAGATAAGATTTTTGGCCCTGGTAACCAATTTGTAACCAAAGCTAAAAGTATGATTCAATCACTCACTAACGTCAGCATCGACATGCCAGCGGGTCCTTCTGAAGTGTTAGTATTAGCTGATGATTCTGCAAAGGCATCTTATGTAGCTGCAGATTTGCTTGCTCAAGCAGAGCATGGTGCAGATAGTCAAGCTGTATTAGTCGCGACAAGTTTAGATTTTATAAATAAGGTTAACGAAGAGTTAGAGCTTCAAATACAAGCTTTACCACGCGAAGAAGTGACGCGAAAAGCAATTGCAAATTCTTATGCAATATTAGTATCAGATTTAAAGCATGGTATGCAATTCTCGAATAGCTATGCTCCTGAGCATCTAATTATCGAATCTGATGAATGGAAAACTATTACATCGTTAATATTAAATGCTGGGTCCGTATTTTTAGGACATCTAACTCCTGAGTCTGCGGGTGATTACGCATCTGGTACAAATCACACCCTACCTACTTCAGGTTACGCAAGATCTTATTCAGGGGTATCAGTAGACTCATTTGTTAAAAAGATTACTTTTCAACATATAACTGAAGAAGGATTAGAACAAATTGGTTCAACTGTAGAGATCTTAGCAGAGTTGGAAGGCTTGCAAGCACACAAAAATGCAGTAAGTATTCGAAAAAAAGATATATAAAGTTCGGTTTTCATTTGATGATTTACACAATTAAGTTAACTTTGCAACTTATCAATAAAGAAATTTGGTACGGCCTCGTACCAAACTTTTTTTATTAGTAAATGTTCACTATTTAGATCTTTACAAACTAATAAATAATGTCACACCATATAAAAAAAATCGTTGTAGTTGGTGGTGGATTTGCTGGTATTAACTTTATCAAATCTATCTGTGATGACAAGAGATTTCATATCACTTTAGTCGATATCAACAATTACAATTTTTTCCCGCCATTAATCTATCAGGCTGCTACTGCATTTATTGAACCTTCAAACATCAGTATGCCGTTTCGAAGAATGTTTTACAAACATCGCAATGTGTTCTTTCACCTAGGCACTTTGCAAAATGTAGACCATGCAAAGAATCAGATAACTACTGATAACGGAACACTTGATTATGATTATTTAGTACTCGGTGTTGGTACAGAAACTAACTACTTTGGATTAGAGAATGTAAAACAAAATGCATTCCCTATGAAAACAGTTACCGAAGCCTTGGCAATCCGTAATCAGCTTTTACTGAATATGGAAGAATACATTCGTCATCAAGGTACTCCAGCAGCTGAAGGAAATCTAAATATTGTAGTTGCAGGTGGTGGTCCTTCGGGTGTTGAAATCTCAGGTATGATAGCCGAGTTAGGTCAACGCATTATCAAGAAAGAATATCCTGAAATTGAAGATTTTAATGCACATATTTATTTAGTTGATGCTGGTAAAGCTCTTTTAGGGCCAATGAGTACTGTTGCTCAGCAAGAAGCACAAAAAGTTCTTGAAAAACTAGGCATTAAAGTAATTCTTGGTACTGCAGTAAAAGATTACGTAGACGGGAAAGTAATATTGAGTACTGGTGATGAAATCGTTACTAAAACTTTAATCTGGACGTCAGGCGTAATAGGTCGCGAGATCCCAGGTTTGCCAGCTGAAGTGATTGGAAGAGGTCGTCGTGTATTGGTCGACGAGTTTAATCAGGTTCAAGATGTACCAAATGTATATGCATTAGGTGATATCTGTTTCCAAACGGCAGATCCTGCATATCCAAATGGACATCCTCAATTAGCACAAGTTGCAATTCAACAAGGTCAAAATCTAGCTAAGAACATTATAGCTAAAGAAGATTCTAGAACCTTAAAGGCTTTCAAATATGTAAATAAAGGCTCAATGGCCGTTATTGCAAGATACAAAGCTGTTGTAGATTTACCATCATTCTCATTTAAAGGTTTATTTGCTTGGTTTACATGGTTACTTATACACTTAGTACCAATTGCTGGATTCCGTAATAAGTGGAAATTATTTAGCAACTGGTTGTGGTCATTCTATTCTGCAAATTCTACTTTACGCTTGATTATCAAAGGTGTAAGTAAGAAAAAGTAATATAAATGAAAAAGAGGTCATACTTATTGTATGACCTCTTTCTTTTTCAACGGACCTGCAAGTGTTTTTGCTGCCCACTCATATCCGATTTCAATTAATTTACTAGACTGATCAAAATCCCAAATACCTGAAATATCATGTGGAATGTTCAGTAAGTAATCGGCTGGATATAATTCAATACTTAGCTGCGTCAGTTTACGACGCATTGCACGATAAGATTCTTGTAGTATTTCGACACTAGTCATATTTGCAACTCCTAGATTTTCTTCTCGAAGAGGATTACCTTCTAAATTTACTGCAATAATTATATTGTCACTATGAGCAACAAGATTCGTAGGTAACGGATTTAATACCCCTCCATCTACAAGCAAACGCTCATCAATCTTAACCCCCTGAAAAATAGCAGGTATTGCAATAGAAGCGCGTATGGCATCATATATACTACCTCTGTCAAATATAACTTCCTCATCATTTACAAGATCTGTAGCAACAGCGGCATAGCGTATCGGTAAATTTTCTATATCAATATCTGGAAAAACTCCCTGCAACGTACTCAATACACGATTACCTTTGAGCACTCCATATTTTGGATTACTAAAATCCATTAAACGAAATACTTCCATTTTTGTCAGGTCACTCATCCAACTGCCTAAGGCTTCTATTTTACCATTTGCAAACGCAGCACCTATAAGCGACCCTATGGAACACCCCACTATTTCGTCAATTTCGTAATTATTCTCAAGAAGATAATTTATAACGCCAATTTGTGTAAGCCCACGTGCCCCACCACTTCCAAGTACTAATGATATTTTTCGATTCATGAAAATTTTACCTATTTAGCTAATATAACTATTATTAAACCTGATGGCAATTGTCAGTCTAAAGTATAATTAAAATATTTAGGTATGAAAAATAAATTAACAGTGTTACTTTTGTTAACACTGTTAACGAATAGGTATTTTGTTTATATGACACGAAGAGAACAAGAAATTGAGCAATTACGTAAAAGCATTATTTGTCAATCTTGGAAAATAATAACTGAAGAAGGATGGCAAGCTTTATCTATTCGAAAAATTGCGGATGCTATTCAATATAGTGTGCCAATGATTTATAAGCACTTTGAAAATAAAGAAGCGATAATTGAGTACTTTTCAAAGGAAGGTTTTGAATTATTATCTGTTAAACTATCAGAAGCTCAAAATAGTGCATTATCGATTGAAGAACAAATTGAAAAAATTGCATATGCCTACTGGCAATTTTCGGCAGAGCATACACAACATTACCGTATCATGTTTGGACTAGGAATACCACCTTGCGAGGCAATCAATTCGAATAAGGAAATGTCTACTACATCGGGCATTATGTTGGATGCTATTTCAAAATTTATTCCCGATACGACTGATGCTAATAAATATTTAAAATTGAAAACATTTTGGTCTATGTTGCATGGTTTTATTGCTATAGAATTGTTATCAAACAATAGAATTAATCAGCAACCTGCTGTTTTCGTTAAAGATGCTATTGAAGGATTTATATTTACATTAAAACATAAAATTTAAAATTAAGTAAGATGAGTTTATTACAAGATTTATCATGGAGATACGCTACTAAGAAAATGAATGGCCAAGTAGTAGCACAAGAAAAAGTAGATTATATAATTGAGGCAGCAAGAATGGCTCCTACTTCTTCTGGATTACACCCATTTCGTATTATTGAGATTACAAATCCTGAATTAAAAGCGAAAATTCAACCTATTGCATATGGTCAGTCTCAAATTGTAGATGCTTCTCATTTATTGGTATTTGCAGCTTTCGATAAATATACCCAAGAGCGTTTTGATGCTGTATTTACACAACAAGAAATAGAAAGAGGTTTATCTGTTGGTGCTTCTGACGACTACAAAAACCAATTATTTGCATCATTCTCTGCACAAACGGCTGAGCAGAATTTTAATCACGCTGCTAGACAAGCATATATCGGATTTGGTATGGCTATCGCTGCTGCTGCTGAGCAAAAAGTAGATGCTACGCCAATGGAAGGTTTTGTACCAGAGCAATTGGATGAATTGTTAGGTTTACCTGAGTTAGGTTTGAAATCTGTTACTATCTTAGCATTAGGTCAACGTGACGAAGCTAATGACTGGTTAGTAAATATGAAAAAAGTTCGTATAGCTACCGAAGATTTCGTAATCAATAAATAATAATGGTAATAAAAACAAAGCTCACAGAATTGTGAGCCTTGTTTTTATTATTTGAACAATTCTAATATTTCTTCACTTGTCACTTTACCAAAATATTTAGTCAGATCCAATTTGGCAAATATTTCGGCTAATGCTACTTGATCATGATTCACTCCCTTTAATAGATCTTCTAACTCTTCAATGGAATGCGAAGCAAAAAAATCTCCGAATATTTTAGCATCTTCGATTTTGCCTTTTTGCACGTCTAAATGGATTTCAATAAAGCCAGCAGGAATTTTATTAGCTTTCTTAAAATTGTAATTAGGCGATGAGCCGAAATTCCAATCCCAAGTTTCATATTTTTCTTTTATCAGTTTTTCTATAGCTAGTTTATCTTCCTCAGTAAATGAATAAACCTCAGAGCCAGGATTATCCGCAACGATCTCTTGTACCAACATTTCTTTGAATGAATCTGTTGTGGTTTCAGCGGGAAGATATTCAATCAAATTCGTCACACGCGAACGGTTAGATTTTACAGCCTTATCAATAAATTTTAGCGGATTTACTTTCAAGGATTCACCCAATACAGTCATCTGAGAATTTATTAGAATTGTTCCGTGCTGAATCATTTTCTTATTTTTGGCTAATTTAGCATTTCCACTGAATTTCTTGCCGTCAACCAACAAATCATTTCGTCCTTCTAATTTTGCAGGAACATCTAATCTGTTCAATAATCTCACAACAGGATCTGTGAATTTTGCAAAATCCATAAAGTCATTTCCTTCCAATAGAGAATGAAATGAAAAATTCAGATTGCCAAAATCATGGTAAACTGCTCCACCTCCAGACATTCGTCGGACAACCTTGATACCCTTCTCATTTACATAATCCAAATTAATTTCAGCTAATGTATTCTGAAATTTTCCGATAATGATTGATGGTGCATTAACATATAATAAAAATATCTCTTCCGTAGGAAACTTTTTCAGTAAATATTCTTCAGACGCAATATTAAAAAAAGCATCATTGGAAGGTGAATCAATAATTAACATAATTAACTACTCAAATTATTTAATAACTTATATAATCAAGTCATAGTAAATACTAAAGCTCCGAATCTATTGATCCGGAGCTTCATATATATTACTAATTTAACTATTCACTACTATAAAGCAGCAATAGCATCATTTAAAGTTGCCGAAGGACGTAATGCTTTAGTAGCTAACTCATCATTCGGGAAGTAGTATCCACCGATATTTTGAGCTGTACCTTGAGCAGCAATCAATTCCTCATTAATTTTAGCTTCGTTAGCTGTCAGAGTCTCAGCCAAAGTAGCGAATTTCGCAGCTAAATCTGCATCTTTCGTTTGTTTTGCTAATTCTTGAGCCCAATATAATGTCAAGTAGAAGTGAGAACCACGGTTGTCAATCTGACCTACTTTACGAGCTGGAGATTTATCGTTTGCTAAGAATAAAGCGTTAGCTTCATCTAATGCATCCGCTAAAACTTGCGCTTTAGCATTATTTTGTGTTTGTGCTAAATGTTCAAAAGAAGCTTGTAACGCTAAGAACTCACCTAATGAATCCCAACGTAAGTAACCTTCTTCTAAGAATTGCTCTACGTGTTTAGGAGCAGAACCACCAGCACCAGTTTCGAATAAACCACCACCGTTCATCAAAGGAACTATTGATAACATTTTCGCTGAAGTACCAACTTCTAAGATTGGGAATAAGTCAGTTAAGTAATCACGTAATACGTTACCCGTTACTGAAATTGTATCTTCACCTTCACGAATACGGTCCAATGTGAATTGCGTAGCTTCGATTGGAGACATTACGAAAATATCTAAACCATTCGTATCGAAGTCGCCTAAGTATTTCTCTACTTTTTTGATAATCTCTCTATCGTGAGCACGGTTTTCGTCTAACCAGAATACTGCAGGAGTAGCTGACAAACGAGCACGGTTTACAGCCAACTTAACCCAGTCTTGGATAGGTGCATCTTTCGTT
This sequence comes from Sphingobacterium sp., assembly GCA_045629405.1. GTDB lineage: Bacteria > Bacteroidota > Bacteroidia > Sphingobacteriales > Sphingobacteriaceae > Sphingobacterium. Next base: position 29,796 of record JAZQRD010000118.1, read on the forward strand.
TGACACATACGGAAAATATCACCAGCTTCTACAGCTTGAGACATCAATACTACACCATTAGCATCTACAACTTGGATAGAACCTGTAGCAGTAGCTTGGAAAGTTTTGTCGTGCGAACCATATTCTTCAGCTTTTTGAGCCATCAAACCTACGTTAGGTACTGAACCCATTGTTTGAGGATCTAAAGCACCATTTTCTTTACAGTCTTCGATTACAGCTTCGTATACACCAGCGTATGAACGGTCAGGAATGATAGCGATTGTATCACGCTCTGCTCCTGCTTTATCCCACATTTTACCACCGATACGAATCATAGCAGGCATAGAAGCATCTACGATTACGTCCGAAGGAACGTGTAAGTTTGTAATACCTTTGTCTGAGTTAACCATTGCTAAATCAGGACCATTGTTGATAGCGGCCTCGATAGCAGCTTTTACTTCTGCTTCTTTCTCGTTTCCAGCAATTTTCGCAAATACCTCACCTAAACCATTGTTTTTGTTGATACCTAAAGAAGCGAATAATTCACCATATTGAGCGAATACATCTTTGAAATAAACTTCTACGATAGCACCGAAAATGATAGGGTCAGAAACCTTCATCATCGTAGCTTTCAAGTGAGCTGATAATAATATGCCTTCAGCTTTAGCTTCAGCGATAGTAGCAGCAACAAATTCTTTTAATTTAGCAACATTTAATACTGAAGAGTCAATTACTTCACCAGCTTTCAAAGGCGCTAAACCTTTTAATTCTTTTACAGAACCATCAGCAGCTACGAATTGAATTTTATATTCTGTTGCATTTTCTAAAGTAACTGATTGCTCTGTGGCGTAGAAGTCACCTTCTGTCATAGAAGCTACTTTAGTCTTGCTATCTGCAGCCCATGCACCCATACGGTGAGGATTCGCCTTCGCATAGTTCTTAACAGCTTTAGGAGCACGACGATCCGAGTTTCCTTCACGTAAAACAGGGTTCACTGCTGAACCTAAAATTTTAGCGTAAGAAGCTTTTATTTTTTCTTCTTCAGCATTAGCAGGTGCATCTGGATAGTTTGGAATCGCGTAACCAGCATTTTGTAATTCAGCAATAGCGCCTTTCAATTGTGGAATAGATGCTGAAATGTTTGGTAACTTGATGATATTAGCATCAGGCGTAGTTGCTAACTGCCCCAATTCTGCCAACGCATCAGCAGTTTGTTGTTCTGAAGTTAAATATTCATTGAAATTAGCTAAGATACGACCAGCTAATGAAATGTCTCTTAATTCTACGTCGATATTCGCAGTTTTCGCGAATGCTTGTACAATCGGTAAGAATGAATAAGTAGCCAATAAAGGCGCCTCATCTGTCTTTGTGTAAATGATTTTAGATGACATACTTTCTGTTGAAATTATATTAAATTTTCGTTTTCAGATTTTGAATATCAATGCTATAGCACTGCTTTAAAAAATCTGCCTAAAGATAGTAAAAAGCATTTTAATAATCTATAGCTGTTTAAAGAATGACTGAATTAGGTAATTGGTTGGCAAGATTGAATTATTTTTTAGTATTGATGATTATTACACCATTCATAGCACGAGTACCATATAAAGCCGCCTCTGCTCCTTTGAGTAACCTTACTTCATACTCAGTTGGTTTATTCATATATAAATCTTTGTCTTTAGGATGAATCATTTTTCCATCGAAGATTACCAAAGGGAAGTCTTGATGATTATACCATATGCCATTATTCTTAAATAAAGAAGAATTACCCATTACTCCCTTCAACTGATATTCACCATCTGTGAGATTCTCTATAAATCGTGAATAATGATAGCTTGTTAAGGATGAAATAAAGTTTTCAAATTGATTCAGAACAGTTTTTTCATGATCCTTCATACCACTACGATAGCCATGAATTTGATTAAGTGAATCGTTAGCAAATTGATATGAAAAGTTGAAAGGTATGCCATCAATTTCAATTGTATTATTGGATGAAATACAATCTATATTTAACGAATCTAAGCCTCCTAATAAGATAGTAGTCAATGAGTCTGGTAGTATATATTCACTACTTATACGATGGATATTGTCATTTACAATATGATCAATACTTTGATTAACAATCGTTTTATTATTTGTGAAAGTTAGATTATTGTACTTAAAATAAACAATTGATCTATTTTGAGCTATGGAAGAGAGACTTGACAGCAATAAAAATATAATTGAGAAATAGTTGTGTACCTTCATTGAATAATATTTAAAATTGCATAATAACATATCCTATCAGCCTAATATACAAAAAAGGCAGATTGTGTAATCAATCTGCCTCCAAATAATATACACCTAGGTGTTGTAGCTAGAAACAAATTTTTTCACCTACATTCAAACCATTATTTTTCGCAAATACACCACACATATGGAATAATAAACGGGCACCTACATTGCCGTCCCACTCATCATTTTCACCTGGGGCTACTTCTACTAGGTCCATACCAATAATGTTTTTGCCTGACGTAGCTAATTGATTCAATGCATACACGGCTTGTTCGTATGATAAACCTCCTGGTACCGGTGTACCCGTATTTGGACAGTACCATTGGTACAACGCGTCGATATCGAAAGAAACAGTTACATTTTGTGGCAAGTGAGCAATAATCTCATCGACTTGATCTTTCCAAGTCTTGCCCTCAAAAGCTGCTTTCTTCAAATCAGCATCAGTATATACTTTTACTTTATCTGATGAATGAACTACTTCAACTTCTTGTTCACAGAAATCACGAATGCCTACTTGAACCAATTTACTTACTTCTGGTAATTGTATTGCATTGTACATAATAGATGCATGCGAATAAGTAAAACCTTCATACGCTTTACGTAAATCCATATGTGCATCAAAATGTAAAATTCCAAAGTTATCATACTGCGCAGCTAAAGCTTGGTAATAACCTAATGGTGTAGAGTGATCGCCTCCTAATAAGATCACTTTTTTACCTTGAGCCGTCCATGACAATACACGCTCTTTCAACTCAGTGTTCAACTGTGTAGAAGCCACATTAATACGGTCTAAATCCGCTTTTAATATGGTGTTATCCTCGACGTTTTCACCATTTTCTAATGCCTCGATGATAGGCTGCGCTAAAGTTTTAAATTTAGCCGAGTTTTCTGCCCATTGAGCAGGAGCTTCATCCATATAAATACCTAGCTTCCACAGTTCCGGGAAATCTTGGTGTAGTAAATCTACTTGAAAAGACGCATCAAATATAGCCTCAGGACCTTCAGACGCTCCAGCGCCGTAGCTAACCGTTACTTCCCAAGGTACTGGGATAATTATAATCTCACTTTCTTCGGCTGTAAATGGTAAACCATAAATGCTTGCATCAGCTAATCCAGGTTGAGATGGATCGAAGTTATCTATTTTCTCTTGTTTTGTTGCCATTGCTATAACCTAAAAATTTATGCAAATATAAGACTTATGTATAAAAATAAAGCGACCTAAATAGTCGCCTTATTAATTATGATATTTTGAAATAGGGTATTATTTTTTGTAGTAATTCATTGCCTCAGGAATTAAACTTTGAAGCTGAGCAATACGTCTAGCGTCACTAGGGTGAGTACTTAACCATTCTGCTTGCTGCGCACCAGATTTAGCACCTGCCATTCTTTCCCAAAATTTGATAGCATCATTAGGATTGTACCCTGCCATTGCCATGATTATTAAACCAGCTTTATCTGCCGCAAGCTCATCGTTTCTAGAGAATTTCAACATACCTATAGGCGCACCTATACCGTATAATTGATTCATAACAGCAATGCCTTTATTACCCGATATCGTTCCAGCAGCACCTAATACTTGAGCACCAAGCTGTAGTGCCATCTGATTTGATGCTTGAGCTACTGAATGTTCTTCAATCGCGTGAGCAATTTCATGCCCCATGATAGTCGCAAGACCTCCTTCTGTTCCAGAAATTGGCAAAATGCCTGTGTAGACAGCTACTTTACCACCCGGCATACACCAAGCGTTTACATCTGGACTTTGAATTAAATTGAACTCCCAATTGAAATCGTATTTATCTGCTACACCTTTTTCTCTTAAATAGCGCATGGTAGCAGCTGCAATATTATTACCTACTCTTTTGACAGCTGTAGCATCAGCTGTACCAGTAATTACCTTCGTGCTAGAATTTGTTAAAAACTCCTTATAAGACAATGTAGCCTGCTCATTAATAGCATCACTACTAACTAGCTTTAAATACCTTCTACCAGTTACAGCTGATGTAGCACAACCAGCTAATGTAGCTATAGCCATAATAAAGGCTGAATATCTAATAATCTTTTTCATAATGTACTTTTCAAATGTAATTTACTGTTTATTAAACAATCCCTTTGCGTAAAAGTTTAATTTCAAGTTACGGTTTTTTCCTAAATAAGTAAATTCTAGACTCATGCCCTTTCAGCAATCTTTCAATATTTTTCTGATGCGTTATTAATATTAATGCACATATCGCTATTGCGTAAAGCATAACAGATGGAACAGATGTCTTAAATATAAGAGCTAAACTTATCGGAAATGTAAAACCTGCAAGTATTGAACTCAAAGACACATATTTACTGATTAATAAACAAATAATAAAAATAGAAACGCAGCATATTGCGGCCGGTAGATGGATTGCTAGTACCATCCCAAATAGCGTAGCAACACCTTTCCCCCCCCTAAAACCTGCAAATAATGGAAATAGGTGTCCCAAGACGGCAATTACACCTAGCGCAAGCTGAAAGTTGACAAAATGAGTTGAATTTGTGTTTCCGACAATTGATGAATCTAATAAATATGGCAAATTGGTAGCTGTCCAACCTTTGAATATGTCTACAAACATTACAATAGCACCTGCTCGTTTACCTAATACACGAAATGTGTTGGTAGCGCCAGCATTCCCACTTCCATATTCTCGTACATCAACTCCATAAAATGCTTGACCAAACCATACTGCAGTAGGTATTGATCCAAACATATATGCTAGTATGACGACGGCAACTAAATATATTGAAATCATTAACTAAATATTTCCTAAAAACTAAACAAGCTTGGCTTTAAGACTTAAATCCAAACTTTTAACGCTATGCGTCAATGCACCTACAGAAATGAAATCCACTCCTGCTAACGCATAGTCACGTATTGTATCTAACGTAATTCCTCCTGATGCTTCCGTAATTAATCTATTGTTGACCAATTTGACTGCTTTAGAAACGTCTTCAGGGGTGAAATTATCGAACATTACACGATCCACACCAGTACATGTCAACAACTCGTTTAATTCCTCAAAGTTACGAACTTCGACCTCAACTGGAATATTAATTTTATTAACATTCTTATAATCGATAACATTATTAACAGCATTGGTTATTGATCCAGCATAGTCCACGTGATTATCTTTAACTAAAATCATATCGTATAAGCCAAATCTGTGGTTCTCTCCTCCTCCAATTTTCACGGCTTGTTTTTCCAAAAACCTTAGCAGAGGTGTAGTCTTACGTGTGTCAAGCACTTTGCATGATGTACCTATTAACTGTTTAACATAAGTTGAAGTCTGTGTAGCAATTCCAGACATGCGTTGCATGACATTCAAGACCAAACGTTCGGCAATAAGTATAGAATGTATTTTACCTTTAACTGTTAGAACAACATCACCCGATTTTACAACATCCCCATCACTAATAAATACATTTAGAACAAAGTCAGAGTCTACTTCTTTGAAAATTTGTACAGCTACTTCAACTCCAGCAAGCACACCATCCTCCTTAACTAATAGTGTAGCTTCACCTAATTTATACTCTGGTAATGAGGCTAGTGAGGTATGATCACCATCTCGCACGTCTTCTTCTAATGCACGCTTAACAAATGATATTAACTCGTTTTTATATGTTTGATCCATGAAATTTAACCTTAAATAATTAGCTAAGATGATTAAAATATATCTATTCTAAAAATCCATAATTATTGACCTAATGTTTATTTAATTGACTTTAAGTTCTGATATCAATACATCATCCTTAATTTCAATTGTTTTCATAAAAAATTTGAAACTTTTTTTTGCAGTCCTTACATCTAAAATAATATATGTTCTATCTTGATTAGAATTAGAAGTATTCAATCCACTCACTTCAACAACTCTATTATTCTTTAGAAAATCTGCTAAAACTAACTCTGCTTGGTACTTTGTAGATATAGAACTTCGTTGATTAATTTGAAGACTAATAGAAGTATTAAAATGCTTCGCAATATCTTTAGCGTTATTATCTTTTAAAGCAGCAACGATTGAGTTCTGTAATGTTCCTATCTGAAATGAACTTAGAGTAATCAATGTAGCAATAATAGTTATGTATCGGAATATTATTTTTTTCATATGAAGCGGCAAATATAATGCTTTAGAGCAATTGATAATTAATTAATATTAATTAATCTAAAATGATGCCATATTTGCAATTTTTACAGACTGTTTTGAATAACTGTTAGGCTATATTTTTTATATTTGTGTGTGAACGAAACGAACAATAAGAAAGTAGCCTTACTTATCCTGGATGGATTAGGTTATGGCAATGAAGATGATTCAAATGCTGTATTAGCAGCAAAAATTCCTTTTTTAAATAAAATTCTTGCAGACTATCCAAATTCAAAATTAGAGGCTTCTGGAGAAGCTGTTGGATTACCAAAAGGTCAAATGGGTAACTCTGAAGTAGGTCACATGAACTTAGGTGCAGGACGTGTTGTTTATCAGGAATTAGGTCGCATCAACAAAGCTGCTGAAGATGGTATTTTTGAAACTCACCAAGTCATTCAAGATGCTTTTAACTATGCAAAAGCACAGAATAAAAAAGTTCATTTTATTGGATTGCTTTCTGATGGTGGTGTACACGCGCATATTAATCATTTAAAAGCATTATGTGATGCTGCTAAGATCGCGGGACTTACTAGCGAAGAGGTTTTTATTCACGCATTCTTAGATGGCCGTGATACGGATCCTAATGGTGGGCTTAACTATGTAAAAGAAATTGAATCTCATCTTGCAACGTCTGTGGGTACTATTGCTTCAGCTATTGGAAGATACTATGCTATGGATCGTGACAATCGTTGGGAACGTGTAAAGGAAACTTACGATTTATTGATAAAAGGTATAGGTACACCGTCTACAGATTTGCAAGCCTCTATTAAAGCATCATATGCTAATGAAATCACAGATGAATTTATAAAGCCCATCGTGATGAATAATGAAAATGGCGATCCTGTTGCTTTAATCGAAGAAGGTGATGTTGTATTTTGCTATAACTTCCGTACTGATCGTGGGCGTGAAATCACGATTGCATTGACGCAAGAAGAATTCCCAGAATATGACTTGAAGCCACTTGATCTGTATTATGTGACTATGACCTCATACGATGATACATTTAAAGGTGTGAAGGTTGTATTTCAAAAAGATAACTTAAGTAACACTTTAGGTGAAGCATTAGAAGCTCAAGGAAAGACCCAGGTACGTATTGCAGAAACTGAAAAATACCCACATGTTACCTTCTTTTTCTCAGGAGGCCGCGAAGTTGAATTTACAGGTGAACGTAGACTATTGGTTCCTTCACCCAAGGTAGCGACTTATGACCTACAACCTGAAATGAGTGCACAAGGTATTTGTGATGCAATCTGTGCTGACATGAATACTAACCAACCAGATTTTATATGCCTCAATTTTGCTAATCCAGATATGGTTGGACATACCGGTGTCTTCGATGCGGTTGTTAAAGCTATAGAAACTGTAGATCGATGCACCCAAAAAGTCGTAGAAACAGGATTAGCGAATGGTTATTCCTTCATCATATTAGCTGATCATGGAAACTCAGAATTTATGGTAAATGAAGATGGCTCACCAAATACAGCTCACACAACCAACTTAGTACCATGTATCTTGATTGATAAGGATTTCAAATCCATTAAAGATGGTAAACTAGGTGATATTGCACCAACAGTTCTTCGCTTATTGGATCTAGAGATTCCATTAGAAATGACAGGTGATGTATTGGTCTAATAATTTCATAAAAGCTACAATTGCAGGGCTACTATTGTCCTGCAATATTGGTTTACACTCATGCTCTGAAACTTCTTCTAAACATGATTCGATCAATAACGCCGAACTATTTGATATACCGACATTTATTGAGCGAGAAATTGCATTATTAAAGAAAGCTAATCCAAAAGTACTTAAATCGGTTTCAAAAGATCATCATAACGAAGAAAAATTGATTTCTATTGATTCTTGGGATAATGAATTATCAAGTTTTAAGTCGGTTGATTTACGAAAAGGAGTCTATAAAGGTTTTATAAATAAGGATTCCACAGATAATATAGTAACGTATACCTTTCAAAGTGACGATGTGGATCTGTCTAAAGTGGAAATTATCTACAGCGGAGATTTGCCGACTCAAATTAAGATTGAGCGAAAAGTGAATAATTTATTATACGATACTAAGGAAGTATTATCCTATACCGTAGGGAAAAATTATACTGTTGAGAAAGTCCAAGACGTATGGATACTTGGCGAGAGCAAATATCTTATTAATGGGCGTATACAATAATAAAAAGGAGGATGCTTAATCACACCCTCCTTTTTATTTAATTATTTGAAGTTTTCTTAAGAGCTGATTTTTTCATTGCTCGAATATTTAAAAACTCGACCAATACCGAGAATGCCATAGCAAAGTATATATAACCTTTAGGTATATGTTGGTCAAACGCCTCGGCAGTAAGCGAAACTCCGATTAATAGCAAGAATGCTAATGCTAACATTTTAACCGTTGGATGGTCATTAACGAACTTACTGATAGATTCTGCTGAAACTAACATAATACCAACTGCTACGATCACAGATGCAATCATAACACCTATTTGATCAACCATTCCGACTGCAGTAATTACAGAATCCAAAGAAAATACTAAATCCAAAATAATAATTTGTAGGATTACTGAAGAGAAGGAAACGATTTTACCATTTTTTAGATGCTCCTCGTTATCGCCTTCAACTTTGTGATGTATTTCTGTAGTACTTTTATAAATCAGGAACAAGCCTCCAATAAATAAAATTAAGTCTCGACCTGAAAGAATCATATATTGTGAGATCTCTGGATTAGTGACATTAAACCAATCTGCGAAGTTCACTAATGGCTGAGTCAATCCCATCACCCACTTAATAGAGAATAATAACCCTACGCGCATTACCAATGCAAGTAGTAGACCAATTTGTCTAGCCTTCTTTTGTTGCTCAGCAGGGAGCTTGGCACTCTGTATTGATATAAATACAATATTATCAATCCCTAACACAATCTCCAAAATGGTCAGTGTCAAGAAAGAAATCCAAATCTGTGGGTCTGTGATCCAATCCATATAGTTGTAAAAAATTTAGTTTAATATAATTTGTTTAGTTAATAATGTAATTAATCTGTATATGAGGCCAATGAAATAATATTGTTGCTAAAACGATCCAAACGTCCCTGAGAATTCAAAAAATCCAACGAAATAACAAATGAAAATCCAGCAACTTTACCCCCTAATTTTTCGACTAATTTGGCAGCAGCAACAACTGTGCCACCTGTCGCTAATAAATCATCATGAATTAGAATTTTTGAGCCTATAGGAAATGCATCTTCATGAATTTCTATCGTTGCCTGACCATACTCTAATTTATATGATTCAGCAATTGTTTTATAAGGTAATTTTCCTTGTTTCCGAATAGGAATAAAAGGAATATTCATATAATTTGCTAGCATCAATCCAAAGAGGAATCCCCTACTTTCTATGCCTGCTATCATATCTATCTCTATATTTTCTAGACGTTTAGCAAATTCTGCAATAATATCTGAACATAGATTTTGATCTTTAAGGATTGGAGTTATGTCTTTGAATACAATTCCAGATTGAGGAAAATTAGGGATGTCTCGTATTGCATTCTTAAGCCTATTTTCGAACATACTTTAAAATTTTAAATAAGGTCCAATTTTACGCAAAAATTCTTGATCTAGACCATGAAGTTTTCCTAAATCGATCAAATTACTGAAGTATCCATGTTGATTTCTATAGTTCACAATTAATTGAGCTTGTTTATTGTTTATATAGGGATGTTTTCGAAGCTCCTCTTGAGTCACGTTGTTGATTGGTATAAGCTTTACGTTGTTAAGTCCTAATTTAGCATATTTCAGCAGCTCGTCTTGTGTTTCCGTGCTCAATCCATAAACCTCCTTCAACTGGTCAAGATCATAAAATCCTCCCAAAGCATCTCTAAATTTAAGTATTCGCGCTGAAAGTACTGAACCTATGCCTCTTATTTTAAGGAGTTGTACTGTATCAGCTAGATTTATATCGAAAGATCGAATGACCTCTTCTTCATTAGATCTACTAGAATTGGATTTATATGAGTTTGTGTTTGATAAATTGTCTTTAGGTATATCAATATATGAGTCAAGATTAGTATACATTTCATCGCTGATGACATATATTTTTTTTAGATCCTCTTTAATTCTAAATTTACCACCCTTCGATTCATATTTGTATATGACATCAATTTGCTTATTGGTGAGTCCTAATTTTTTCCATTCCTCACGAGCCAAATTATTAGGATTGAAGCGAAAGTAAGAAATCGATGATTTCTTGGATGAATTGGATTTTGTTGCTACTGTCTTACTATATTCTCGTGGTGCTTCATTGAAGATTATTGTCCTATCAGGATTTAGCTTCGATAATGAATGGTCAAATTCACTATCATCTAATGTTAATTTATAAACGAAAGGTATCAGCAATATCAACAAAGTCAATATAGCTAATACCAAAATGCCTCGCCTTTCATATTTCGTGAAATGAAAAAAATCGTAGAATTTTTGCATAACTGATATTAACTTACATTAGTATAATTCTTAAAAACGTATTTTGTTTGGTACTTTTGCCTCGAACAATACAATTTTAGCATGTATCTAATAAATACACCTTTCTTTCTTAGATGGTATTATACAGGAGTGACATGGAATCGCTCACGTAAAGAAAAAAAATTGTATTTAACATTTGATGATGGACCCATTCCTGAAATTACCCCATGGATACTAGACATTCTTTCATCATACAATATAAAAGCCACATTCTTCTGTGTTGGTGAGAATATAGTGAAGCATCCTTCTATTTTTGAGAGATTGATATCTGATGGACACCGCATAGGCAACCATACCTATAATCATCTCAAAGGTTGGGAAACTACTGATCAAGATTATTTTGATAATATCCAGAAATGTAATTCGCTAACGAAATCTAATTTATTCAGGCCACCATACGCGCGCGCTAAAAAATCTCAAATAAATAAATTGAAGAAAAATTACGAGTTGATTTATTGGGATGTATTGTCAGGTGATTTTGATATCAACTTAACACCAGAAAAGTGTCTGAAGAATGTAATTGATTATACGAAAAATGGCTCTATTATTGTCTTTCACGACAATATTAAAGCCATTCCTCGGGTTAAATATACTTTGCCCAGATTTATTGAATTTGCTTTGGAGCAGGGCTTTACTTTTGACAGGCTTTAATTATTACCACTTCCATCGGTAACAAGAAATTTGTAAGTTTTAGCACTACTCACTGAAAAGTATCCTAGCGCTCCATTTGAAATATTGGATGTTGGATTTGCCGGTGCAGCACTTCCTGGATTAATCGATTGCAATTCATTCCAATATTTAAATACGTGCTGATCAATTATATAGCGAGTCACGCTAACAGAATCTCCAACCGCTAAAGAATTATCTTTATTTGTCATCTCATGCGTCACAAATAGCCCATCATTGAATTTATCAGAGAACGCACGTGCAAATTCAAATGGTTTATTATTGACCGATATACTATATTTATAATAGTTATCCATATCCTTTGGATCTGTAAATTTCAAATTTACACTATATCTCATTTCTCCAAATACTTCATCCTCCATCACACCTAGAGAATCTACTTGGACATAAGGATTCATATAAGATGATGCCGTAAATTCTTCACTTCCAATATTGACTTTGAGTTTATAGGATCTATTCTCCATTGGCCTGAAGTTAGTTGCTTGGTATTGACCATTACCTGTATGTAAGAAAGAAAATAATCGTCCACGATCATCTTCTACAGATACCGTAGCATCCTCTACAGGCGCTGATGATACAGTCGCGCTAAAAGGAACAGTTTGGGATATCTTTATAACTTGCCTATTAGACATATTATGTATGTTAGCATCAATTACGTAGCGTGAATCTGCATTATTGAGATTCACATCAATAATATCTTCGCATGAACTGAGAGCTAAAATGGTAGATAATACTAATATATATTTATACATGACGATGATTAAAATTTAAAGTTCCAAGTTACAGAAGGTATAACTCCAAACAAGGCTATACGGTAGGCTTCTGTGATGTTAGCATTGTTTTCATTTTCTCTAAAATCAATTATATACGCGTTTTTTCGATTATAAGCATTATATAAACCGAATGACCAACTAGAAGTGAATCGTTTGTTCGTCGGTTGAGGTTCATAAGTCGCTGACAAATCTAAGCGATGATAGTCTGGCATACGATAGCCATTTCGTTCAGTATAATAAAACATAGTTCTGCCATCAACTTGATATTTGCCACTTGGAAAAGTTATCGCATTACCCGTATAATAAACAAAAGTCGCACCCAACGTCCACTTCTTTGTCAAATTATATAAGCCAACCAATGAGATATCATGCGTTCTATCTTGTCTTGCATTGAACCATTGACCATCATTCAACTGTTCAAATTGTCTTTCACTTTTACCTAATGTATAACTTAACCAACCATTTAATCTACCCTTGGTTTTTCTCAAATACCACTCCAATCCGTAAGATCTACCTTTACCATACAACAGCTCACCTTCTAAAAAGCGATTGGCTTGCAAGTCTGCACCATTTCTGAAATCGATTTGGTTGCCCATATGCTTATAATAAGATTCCACAGAAAATTCATATACATTATCACCAAAGTTACGGAAGTATCCTAGTGCTACTTGATCTGCATATTGCGGCTTTATGTTCACACTACTTAGTACATACTGATCTGTAGGCAGTGAAGATGTCGTATTAGTCAATTGATGCAAATTTTGTACTACTCTATTATAAGATGCTTTTATACTTTGTGACTGATCAAGTATCAAAGACATAGATAATCTTGGCTCCACATTTAGATGATGCTTGATTACTTTTGAACCATATTCTTGAGCACTAATAGGCGAACCATCGCTATCATAATTGTAAAAAGTTCCCGGCCCTTGTACCATAAAATCGGTCAAACGTACACCATATATCACGGATAACCAATTCGCAGGTTTCCATTCGTGAGACGCATATGCTGCTGCTTCAATCCCATGACGACTCTCAATATTTATACTATTTACAGCAGAATTTGCAGTTGCATTTAGACTAGCTGGTGAAACTTCCTGGCGTAATAGATTGAATCCGAATTTCATGGTATTATTGTTATTTCTGTAATACGAGAAATCTTGTTTCAGATTAAAGTTTTTAATTTTAGATGCAATTACAAAATCACTTTGGTCATTATTAACATTGACATTATATGTAAAATCACTATAAATCAAAGATGTATTACTAAATAATTTCTCATTAATGATGTAATTCCATCTACCAGTAGCTGTGGCATTCCCCCAATCAAAACTGAATAAATCACTGTAACCAAGATCATCCTTTCCAAAATAACCTGAAAGATAAATTGTACTACGATCATTTAATTTATAATTGACTTTTGCATTTAGGTCGTAGAAATACAGTTTACTTTGATTTACATTATCCTCAGGTGATAATTTCAGGAACATATCCGCATATGTACGTCTTCCTGATAACATGAAAGAACTTTTATCTTTAACTAAAGGTCCTTCAAGTTTAAGACGTGAAGCGATAAGTCCAACACCACCCTCTGCAGCAAACTTCTTGTTGTTGCCATCGACCATGTGAATGTCCATTACCGAGGATATTCTTCCTCCGAATTGTGCTGGAATACCTCCTTTATAAAGTTCTACATCCTTAATAGCATCGGAATTGAAAGTTGAGAAAAATCCTAATAGATGTGAAGCATTATAAACAGTAGCTTCATCCAATAAGATAAGATTCTGATCTCCACCACCACCACGTACATAAAAATTTGATGAACCTTCTCCACCTTTAGCTACCCCTGGTAACATTTGAATTGTCTTCAAGATATCACGTTCACCAAATAAAACAGGAACATTCTTAATCTCATCCATGGTGAAATTAAGTACGCCCATCTGTGGATCTGTAACATTCTTATTTTTAGGTCTTCCAGAGATCACAATCTCTTCAATGACATTATCAACAGGTACTAATTCAAAAGTTAAACGCTTTTTTTCATTGGCATTAATAGTCTGGGTTAATGAAGTGTAGCCAACATAAGATACAGCAAGCTCAACTTCAGCAGTATTTACTTCTATAGAGAAAAAACCATAGTTATTCGTAGAGGTACTAGAGTTAGTGTTCACAACTTGAACAGCAGCTCCAATTAACGCTTCACCTGAAGATTTGTCACGAACATAACCGTTTATGCTATACTTTTCTTGAGAAAAGCTAATCAAATGGGTAAATAAACCTAAGACTACGAGTATAATTATTCGCATAAATAAAATTATAAGTATTAATGTCTAAAATAGTGATCGAAAAAGGCCATTTGGAATTGGATTGATTGTGCCCAATAATCCCAGTTGTGTTTACCTGGCATACTCAGAAATGTATGTGGTATATTAAGGTACGTCATACGCTTGTGCAATTCCTTATTAACGTCGTAAAAAAAATCGTCAATACCACAGTCGATAAAATATTGTTGTGAATTAGGCTTGACAAGATGCAACAATTCGACAACCGTATGATTATTCCATTTTTCTTTGTTCAAAGCGTATTCCCCCAATCGTTTATTAATTTCCCAGTTATTAGGAAATGGTCTAAAGTCTACACCACCTGCAGTACTACCCACAGCACCATATAATTCCTGATTTCTTAGTCCAATATAAAGTGCCCCATGACCACCCATACTCAATCCAGTGATAGCTCGACCATTACGCTCTTTACATACTGTATATTTTTGCTCTATGTGATTCACTAGCTCTTTGCTAATAAATGTTTCATATTGATAGTTTTGGTCTTCAAGAATGTCCCAATACCAACTACCATAACCACCATCAGGGCACACGACCATATAATTATAACGATCTACTAACGTTTTGATATATGGCACTTTGTTTACCCAATTAGAATAATCGCCAGAGTAACCATGCAAAAGGTATAAAGTAGGAAGAACTTTATCAGCGCTGTTATCAGGTTTGATAACCACTGCTTTAATAGACTTATTCATACTGGTTGAAAAAATATTTATCGTGTCTACTTGAGCGGCCTTCAGTTGCCATTGAAATAAGCTGACAAGTAATAAAGTAAGGATTGTGATACGCATATTATTAAAATTTATATTTGTATAAATAAGCATCTAAACCTAATGCTCTTTCAGAAATTGTATAAAAGTATCTTTTATTTAGGTCAAAACAAAGTGATTCTCCCTGAGGTTCGATAATATATTGTATTTTTTTATACTTTTTTGATAGTGCTGTGATAATATCATCATTCAAGTTTCTCTCCCAATAATATATTGAAGTCAGATTTTTAATCATTATATGTCTACCATCTATAGCAATATCAGCTGCAGTAGTGAATGTAAAAGGCAAATTTCCAATCGGACTCAAAACCGCTATCTTATCAGTTGGATGTGAAATAGGTAATCTAAAAATAGTAGATTTAAAATCTCTTTTAGAAAATATATAGATATGCTGATCTACTGGATCTATAATAAACGCTTCCGCGTCTCTCGGCATATCTTCATAACTGAATCTTATCTCTCTCCATATGGGAACAGTTATAGATTCAGAATGTTCTATAATATCAATTTCAGGTTCAGCAATAATATACATACTCAACACTTCACGATTGCGTAGATTATTGCCCATATCCGCTATAACCAGAAAGTTTTTATTATTAAGTTTTAATCTTCCAATCTCCTCAACATCAGTGAACGTAACTCCTGTTACTTCAATAGTTGCTTTAAAATTGGCATGATCATCCAATAAATAAATAGCAGATTTGTCACCACTATCATTATGTACCCAAAATAAATTTTCTCCGTACGAATATGGCACAATACCTGAAATTTCAGAAAGTTGAGCACTTTTAACTTTACCCAATATTATTGGAGTTTGGCAATAAATCAATTCGATACTTAGAGCTAAAATAAAAAATAAAATGCTCCAACCTTTTAACATGTTTATTTGGTAATATTGTATAAGAAATAATTTAAAAAAAGAATAATACTTGTAAAGTGCTATGTAGTTATTATTAAATAATCTTTATTGTAGTTCCATCTTCCAACGGATGCGCTGTACAGATTAGACATTTACCTAGCTCGACTTCCCTATCAGTCAATACTTCATTATAATCCATACGTACAGAGCCTTTAGTTACTTGTGAAATGCAGGTGCTACACATCCCTGATTTACAGGAATAGGGCAATTTTATTTTTTTCTGTAACCCTACATCCAATATACTCTGATTGTATGGCACGTCTAACTCGTGTATTTGGCCATACATATCAAGAAAAACTCGATAACTCGTCATATCCACAATTTCTTCATCACGCTCGTCTTCATCTTCCTCTTCTTCCGGAAAATAGAATGTTTCTCTTTTTATTTGGTAGTCATCAAACCCCATGCCCAAGAGCGTATAGCGACACATATCCATATAGAAAACAGGACCACATGTATAAAACACATTTTCTTCGACTTCATTAGCGCTGAAAGTTTTGACTAATTCAATTAAGTAATCTCGATTCAGACGAGCTTTCAATAAATTTTTAGCATTAGACCATATAAATTCTATAAAAAGACGAGTTGGGTATTTGGACTGCCAATTTACTAACTCGTCATAAAACACAGTCTGATCCTTTGACGAATTACTATATACTAAAATAACTTTAGAATTTGGCTCTTCTATCAACACACTTTTTAGTATAGAAAAAAGTGGTGTGATACCTACTCCGGCAGCAAATAAGAATACCGTTCGAACTGCATTCGGATCAGTCTCATAGGTAAAAATACCTTGAGGTCCTAATACATTAATAATATCACCGATCTGCATATCATCATGTAGAAATCGAGATATCTCACCATTAACTACACGTTTTACAGTTATTTCTAAAGGTTGGTCTATTGCTGGAGAACTGCTAAAAGAATAGGATCTTCGGACTTCTCGATCGCCAAAATTGAAGCAGAGCGTCAAAAATTGTCCAGGAGAATAAGTTGGATAGTTACCTGATAAATCATCAAATCGAATTGATATATTGTTATTTGGCTGTGTAATTATATCAGAAATTCTAAATTTATACATGAAATAAAGATAGTATCTTTTAATCATAATAACTCTAGAAATAAAAAAAACCCAATCCTAAAAAAGATTGGGTTTTGAAATATGAATATGTAAATATTATAACTTACGTTTAACTTCAACTTGTTCGTAAGCTTCAACAATATCACCAACTTGGATATCATTAAACTTATCGATGTTTAGACCACATTCATAACCATGTGTAACTTCTTTCACATCATCTTTGAAACGTTTCAACGATGCTAATTTACCAGTATGGATTACGACACCATCGCGAATGATACGTATATCATTTTGACGTGTAATTTTTCCACTTGTAACCATACATCCGGCGATAGTACCAACTTTTGTGATTTTGAATGTTTCGCGAATTTCAACTTCACCGACGATCTTCTCTTCGAACTTAGGAGCTAACATACCTTCCATAGCAGATTTCAATTCGTCAATTGCGTCGTAGATGATAGAGTACAAACGAACATCAATTTGTTCTGCCTCTGCCAATTTACGTGCATTTTGTGTTGGACGTACTTGGAAACCAATAATGATGGCATCTGAAGCTGATGCTAATAATACATCTGACTCCGAAATAGCACCTACTGATTTGTGAATAATATTCACTTGAATCTCATCTGTAGACAATTTCAATAATGAATCTGATAATGCCTCAATAGAACCATCCACGTCACCTTTGACGATAACATTCAATTCTTTGAAGTTACCAATTGCAAGACGACGACCGATCTCATCCAGAGTAATGTGTTTAGTAGCACGCATACCTTGCTCACGTTGTAATTGTAAACGTTTGTTTGCTACTTGACGAGCTTCAGATTCACTCTCCATTACATAGATCTTATCACCAGCAGTCGGAGCTCCTGACATACCTAAGATCTGAACAGGTGTAGAAGGGCCAGCTTCTTTCACACGCTCACCTCTTTCATTAGTCAATGCTTTCACTTTACCTGAGTGCGAACCAGCTAAGATTGCATCACCTACACGTAATGTACCACCTTGAACCATTACTGTTGTCACGATACCGCGACCTTTATCTAAAGCAGCTTCAATAACAGAACCTACAGCACGTTTATTTGGATCGGCTTTTAATTCTAATAATTCAGCTTCTAATAATACTTTTTCTAATAATAAATCTACATTTAAACCAGTTTTACCAGAGATTTCTTGAGCTTGGTATTTACCACCCCAATCCTCTACTAAAATGTTCATTGCAGATAATTGTTCACGCACTCTATCTGCATTAGCACCAGGCTTATCTACTTTAGTAAATGCAAATACAATTGGAGCACCGGCTGCTTGCGCATGATTGATAGCTTCTTTTGTTTGAGGCATTACAGCATCATCAGCTGCGATTACAATAATAACGATATCTGTAACTTTAGCACCACGAGCACGCATTGCTGTAAAGGCTTCGTGACCAGGAGTATCTAAGAAAGTAATCTTACGACCATCTTCTAAGTTTACTGCGTATGCACCGATATGCTGCGTAATACCACCTGCTTCGCCTTTAGTTACATTCGCTTTACGAATATAATCTAATAATGAAGTCTTACCGTGATCGACGTGACCCATTACTGTAACAATTGGCGCACGATCTACTAAGTTTTCTACGTTATCTAGTTCCTCTAATTCAGCAGTTTCTTCATCTTCTGGTTTGATAAACTCTACCTTATAACCGAATTCATCTGCAACGATTGTTAGTGTCTCCGCATCTAAACGCTGGTTGATAGACACGAACATACCTAGACTCATACATGTACCGATTACTTCAGTAACTTGAACATCCATAAGGTTAGCTAATTCGTTAGCTGTTACAAATTCAGTTACTTTAAGTACTCTAGACAACATTTGTTGTTCCATTGCTGCTTCTTCTGCTGAAGTAGCTACATCATCACGTTTTTGACGACGTAATTTGGCACGTTGCGCGAATTTACCAGATTTACCAGCACCACTTAAACGAGCAAGTGTAGCTTTGATTTGATCTTGGATTTGCTTTTCTGTTAACTCCTCTTTAGGAGCATCAGCCTGTCTTCCACGATTACGTGGATCGAATCTTCCACGACCACCTGGTGTGTTATTGTTGTTATTGTGGTGACCGCCTGGGCGATTGTTGTTATTATTTCTGTTGTCAACGCGAGGACCAGTACCTTGAGGAGTATTTCCATTTGCACCTCTGTTTTGACCACCTGCATTACCACCTTGTTGGTTGTTTGCATCATTTGGAGAAACAGGAGTACCAGGTTTATGAGTACGCTTGCGTTTACGTTTGTTATCTTGATTAGCGTTCGATGATGAAGCTACCGGTTTTTCTTTCGGTTTGAATGTAGGTAATACAATTTTACCGATTACTTTAGGTCCTTCTAATTTTTCAGAACGTGCACGAATCACTTCGTCTTTTGGGGCTTGTTGTCCTTCTACTTTAGCTGGAGGAACAGTTTGTTTTGGCTCAGGTTTCACTTCTACCTTTTTATCTTCAACTTTTACTTCTTGTTTAGAAGGCTCAGTTTTTGCAGGAGTAGTTACTTCTTCTTTAGCTTTTTCTACTTTCACTTCTACTTTTTGAGCCACTACTTCTTTGGGAGCTGGTTTAGTTTGTTCTACTATTGGTGTAGATACTTTTACTTCTTCAACCTTAGGAGCAGGTTTTTCTTCTACTATTTTTGGAGCAACCTCTACTTTAGGTTCTTCCTTTTTCACTACAACTGGGGTCTCTTTTACTTCGACTTTAGCAGGAGCTACTTCTTCTTTTTTCTTGTTTTTACTTTTGTTTAGGCTATCTAAATCGATTTTACCCACTACTTTCAAGTGACCTGAAGATGCTTCTTCTGGCTTAGGATCTTGATTAACTGTTTCTGCTTTAGGCTCAGCTGGAGTAGCTTGGACATTCTTGATTAGAATCTCATCATTAATAGCGCTTTCTTCCTTTTTAGCAGGCACAGATTCCGTAGGCGTAGCTGCACTTCCTGTTGAAGGCGATTCTTCACGACGAATTTTGCCAATCACAATTTGTTTGGCCTCATCTTTTGCTATCTTATCCCCTTGAAATTCGCGAGAAAGAATATTGTACATGTCTGCAGACAGTTTTGTTGTAGGCTTTGCGTCTACTTCGAAACCCTTTTTATTTAAAAAATCTACTGCAGTCCCAATACCAATATTGAGCTCTTTTGCTGCTTTAAGTAAGTTTATGCTTTTACCTTCTGTCATCTATATTTTAACCTCTAAAAATTCTGTTCTTACAAAAATATGTTTTTTTTAAACGCTTTTAACAAATATTTACATTTTCCTTGCAATTATTTTATTAATACAAACAGGGTTCTATTCGAACTCTGCTTGTAAAATGCGTACTAATTCATTGATTGTATCTTCTTCTAAATCCGTACGACGAACTAATTCCTCGTGTGTCAAAGATAATACAGATTTTGCACTGTCTAAACCAACACGTTTTAATTCATCAATGATCCAGCTATCGATTTCGTCTGCGAATTCTTCGATATCCACATCCTCATCAACTTCGTCATTCTCACGATATACATCAATCTCATAACCTGTCAATTTACCTGCCAATTTGATATTGTGACCACCGCGACCGATCGCTAATGAAACCTGATCTGGCTTTAAGTAAACTGCTGCAGTCTTGTTTTCATCATCAATCTTGATAGATGTAATACGAGCTGGACTTAATGCACGAGTAATATATAACGAATTGTTTGTTGTATAGTTGATAACGTCAATATTCTCGTTACGCAACTCACGAACGATACCGTGTATACGTGAACCTTTCATACCCACACATGCTCCTACTGGATCAATACGGTCATCATAAGATTCAACGGCTACTTTAGCACGCTCTCCTGGCTCACGAACAATTTTCTTGATAGTAATCAAACCATCGAAAATCTCAGGAACCTCTAATTCGAACAAACGCTGTAAAAATTCTGGAGCAGTACGTGAGATAATAATCTTAGGATTACTGTTCATCATATCCACTTTAGAAACTACTGCACGAATGCTGTCACCTTTTTTGAAATAATCAGCAGGGATTTGTTCCGTCTTTGGAAGAATCAATTCATTACTATCTTCGTCTAAGACTAAAATCTCTTTTTTCCAAATTTGGTATACCTCACCAATTACTAATTCACCTTCACGGTCTTTGTATTTTTTAAATACTTCATCTTTCTCTAATTCCAACACTTTAGACACTAGAGTTTGACGAGCAGCTAGAATAGCACGACGACCAAAACTTTCTAAAGTAATTTGTTCGATGTATTCGTCACCAACTTCTAATTCTGGATCGTATTGATGAGCTTCAGCTATTTCAATCTCTAAATCGTCATCTTCTGAAAATCCATCTGCCATAACAACACGCGTTCTCCAGATTTCTAAGTCACCGTTATCAGGATTAACAATAACGTCTACATTCTCATCTGTACCGAAACGCTTACGGATCATACTACGAAATACTTCTTCCAGTACTGTAATTACCGTTGGACGGTCAATATTCTTGAACTCTTTAAACTCTTGGAAAGAGTCAATCAAATTAATATTGCTGCTCATTTTATTTAAATGAAATTAAAACCTTTGTTTCCTTTATTTGATCCTTAGGAAAAACGACTTCTATTGCTTCAGCCTTTTTGCCCTTTTCTTTTACTATTTCTTCAATAGTGACATCTGTCTCTGTTGCTGCGATTAATTTACCTTCACGCTTGTCGCCATTTAACAGCTTAACACGCACATCACGACCAATGTTTTTAGCAAATTGACGCACCAACATTAGGTTAGTGTCAACACCTGGCGAAGATACTTCCAAACGGTAAGCATGCTCGATGACATTTTCTTCTTCTAAATGGAAACCTACATGTCTACTCACAGCTACACAACTATCAATAGAAATACCTTCATCACCATCTAACAAAACTTCTAAAACATTGTTTTTTAGCATTTTGATGCTAACAATGAACAGATCAGGTCTATCGGAAATCTTTTCCTCTACCAACTCTTTTACGCGTTGTTCTACTTGCATGCTTTCAATATTGTATTAAAAAAGGGGGCATTAGATGCCCCCTTCCTTCCAGATATTACAAAGATAGTGAATTATTTCGAATATCAAAAAAATCAACGTCTTATTTTTTAGTTTCTACGACAGCATTGATCGTTTTTTGCATCTGTGCCATCATTGCAGTCAATGACTCCATAGAAGGCTCATCTTTTACCTCAGGAAATTGCGTAGATATGAAAGCCTTTGCTTTCCATACCTCAATAATATCATCCGAGGCTACCCAATAAGGATCGTACAATTTATTGTCAGACGCTAAATGCAGACCTTTATCCTCATGAAATTTATTTGATACGCGCTTATATACCACACCATCATCCTTAGATATAATTATATAAGTATCTCCAGCTTTTATATCTTGCCAATTCTCCACATACTCACCCACGACTATAGACCCAGAAGGCAAAGGTAGCATAGAATCACCATTGATCTCAAACGCACGATATGTACCTTGCGTAAACATTGGCAAAGAAAATTTAGGAAGCTCTTTTACATATTCAGGATCAGCATATCCATTCATATAACCAGCACTTGCTTTGACAGGCACTAATTCAATATTCTCTTTATCGTTGCGATCTACGGTCAGACTAAGTACACGCACACTGGAAGTTGTTGTCGAGTTTACAGGCTTCCACTTATCATCAATCGTGTCATGTGTCAATTGATCCATGCTAAGCTGATAATGCTCTGCTATTTTTTTTAGCAATTCGTATTTTGGCTCTGCTCTACCCTCTTCATAAGCCCCTACTGAAGCACGCTTAATCTCCATTAAATCAGCAAATTGTTGCTGAGTCATTCCGTTTTTTTTGCGCAAGTATTTTAAGTTCGAAGCTATATTAGACATATTTTTTTATCAAATTATTTTTAAATACTAAATTTATTAGTATCATTGTGCCAATAAAATTAGCAAACAAAAATAAAAATCCCAAATCATTTAGTAAAAATGACGCAAAAACATATTATTTACATCGCTACAGACGCTAATAGATGGTATTTAGAGGTTGATTATACCCAAGATATTACTAGCACATCGTATAAGTTAGCACAATCGAATGATAATTGCTCTGCTAACTGCAATAGTATGCTGTCAAGGATTGTGTTTTTTGAAGAGTTTGATCATATTGAGAAGGCCCTAGCAAGGAAAAAAGAACTATCGCAATACACAAGAATGATGAAAGAAAGACTTATACGTCGCCAAAATCCAAATTGGCTGAATCTAGTGTCTGCACAAATTACAAAAAACAATAAGGCTGCTGTATATGCATTCACACATTCAGCAGCCTTATAATAAAAAACACTAATTTAATTAGCTTACCAACCTGGTGCAAAATTCAAACCGAAAGTTCCGAATTTAGATCTCGTCTTTTGGAATGGAATAGCATAATACGGCTCTAAGATCATAGCGCCAAATAAATTAATGCGAAGTGATACACCACCACTTAGTACTGGCACGCGTACATTTGGATCATATGAAGTGATCAATTGACCGCCTGTATTCTGAACTATTAAATCCTCATCTCCTTTTGACCATTTAATAGTATTTCCAGAACTCCATGCCATACCTGCATCAATGAAAAAGTTCAAATCTGAAAACAGAAGTCCAGACTTAACTAGTGCCAATTTTTCTGGACCAGTAAACGGAATACGAACTTCGAGGTTGGCTATAGCCATCTTAGAACCCATCAAATCTGAAAAAGATATTTTGCCAGAACTATCAAAATTACCACTTTCATAACCTCTAATCAAGTAAGGATACCCTATGTATAAAGGATATAATGCACCTTCATCTTTACCTGTACGCATATATGAATATAATCGACCCGCTATCGTTACAGGTTTAAAACGACTGTATTTCCTAACATCTAGATTTAGCGCTGTAAAATTGTAGTCACCAAAATATTGTTCAGCTCCGATTCTATATCGAAAACCTTGCAATGGTGCGGCTATTCCAAATACTGCATTATCACCAACGAATCCCGCATTCACTTGTTGTATTACGAAAGGTTCTAGTGTACCAAATCCCAATTGTGATGCTTCTTCATTCGATATGTTTTGTCTATCGCCGTATCCATACAAATAACTTTGTCTCCACTTATCCACGCGATAGCTATAGCGAGATACTGCAGCCCCAGCTTCGACACGATGATTTTTATTGAAAGGAAATGCCACAAAACCTTCAGCTTGTGTCTGGAACGTACGAATGACATAAGTATTTAATGACAATTCATTGCCATTTCCAAAATTCTCCATTTCATAACTATTAAATCCAGACATATAAGGAATATGTGATATTGCCCCACCCCAGTTGATGCGACTGCGCTGATTGATATAAGCTACTTGTCCACCAAAATCATATATTTCACCATTAATATTTAATGCCGCAAAAATTTGATTATAGCCTAAGATATCCGAGAACATACCTTGTACACCGCTAGAAATACCTGCACCATAGCGTGAACCTACCGACATACCCACCCCAGAGTTAGCTAGATAATCAAGTTTAAACTTAGGTGTATAAGGAATATTTGTTATTTGGTGATCTCCAATACGGTCGTAAACGTTAAAATTACGAAGATTAGTGTTAACAACATTCACGCCACGACTAATAAATGGAGGCAAATTCGCAGCTGTAAAATCCACATGCCCAGCATCTACAACTATTGGTTCAAACTCCGAAACTTTTGCTTTATATATATGATATTTATTCTTTTTAAAATAAGAATATACTATTTCGTCGGTGTCAGAAATACTCATAGCAGGAGAATACTCTGTGATCCCCGAAATACCGGTAAAATAGTCTGTCAGACGCTCGACAGTAGCAGATGCTATCAAGTAGCGATACATGTTACGAAATCCATCACTATTCGACAAGAAATAAATTTCTCTGTCATTAGATGCGAAGTGAGGATTAAGATTGTTAGCTCCAGGAAAAATAGGCAAATTCTCAATGGATCCAGTTTCAACATCAAGCAAGGCTAGATTCATCGGGATATCTACAGACTTATAGTCACTTGTCAACGCTACACGATCAGTACTAAAAACAATGTATTTCCCATTTTTAGAAAAACTTGGCTGGTAATCCGAATAAACATCGTCCGTCAGTTGTCGCAATGATTTGGTTTCTAAATTATACATATAGATATCCGAGTGTCCATTTTTCAGTCCCGAAAAAGCAACATGCTTGCCGTCTGGTGCCCAAGTTATATTAGCAAACTCTACTATATCTCCCATAGCCTCGACGTGCAAGGTACGGCCAGTTTCTAGATCGATAGTCATCAACTTATTTTTACCTTCTGCAAAAACTGAGAAAGCAAACTTCTTACTATCTGGCGAGAAAGAACCCGCTGACTCCAGAAAACTGAATTCATCAATATCTTTATTCGTCAATTTACTTCCTAATTTTCGAATGGTATTTCCCGTTTTAGCATCTGCCAAATAGAGATCTATTGCAAATAAATCCTTTTCCGAAAGGAAGACAATGTATTTACCGTCTGGCGAAATAGTTGGCGACACATTCATATTACCTGCGTTGGTATTATTTATAATATTTACACCAATGGGCTTTGACACTGTATCTTTACCAAAACTGCGATAAGTTTGCTCCATGCTATTTTTCCAAAGCGTCGACATAGTCTGGGCATCATAACCAAACACACGACGCATAGCTACATCATAACCATATTTGGCTGTTTCGATAAACAGGGGCATAATGACCGTATCTCCATATGTAGAGCCTACATAGGACCAGAATGCCTGTCCGTATCTGTATGGAAAATAATTGTAAGATTGCTCAGTAAGCTGTTTTAATGAAGGAATATCGTTATTTGCGTATGCAT
The DNA here is from genome assembly GCA_045629405.1 of Sphingobacterium sp. GTDB lineage: Bacteria > Bacteroidota > Bacteroidia > Sphingobacteriales > Sphingobacteriaceae > Sphingobacterium. The sequence continues at coordinate 56,195 of JAZQRD010000118.1, forward strand.
CTCGCATCCACATTGCCGTAAATGCATCCTTCTTACCTATAGAAAAATATTCAGCCATACCCTCGATCATCCATAATGGGATGTTGCCAATATTTTCAAGACGAGTAGAATCATTACCTTCCATCAAGACGCGGTATTGAAAAGCGTGTACCAACTCGTGACCTAACACATGTCGAGTCTGTTGGTTGATCTGCATGATAGGCATTACCACACGCTGCTTGAAAGCTTCTGTAACACCACCCGTACCGACGCCAATTTGACCGGATATTGTAGTTGTTTGTTGGAATTCAGGGTGATTATTGTAAAATATAATTGGGTTTTTTCGAGCAAAAGTATCTTGGAATACTTGCTGATGAAGTTCATACCACACTTCAGATTCCTTAGCGAGCCATTTCATCATGGACTCATTGTCAAGGTAATGGTAGAGGTTAAAATGCGGTGTATCGTAGACTTTAAAATTGAGCTTCTTATACCTCATCTTGTTCTGACCGAAATATTGGGCCCCTGCATCAGGGGCTAGACAGAACAAAAGGCATAGAGCAAAAAGAAATTTCCCGATGTAGCGCGCTACTCCTTTCTTCATAATCGTTTTTAATTTTAATAATTACGGTATATAAATTCTAATTGTTTCTGGATTAGTATTGGTTGTATTATTCTGATTTAATTCCTCATTCGTATTCTCGATAGCTTCAATATTTTCTATTTCTGAGCCATCGATATTTAATTCTTCATTTAGCGTACTGTCCTGTGTAGGCGTTTCCAAATATCGTACTGGTGCACATTTATAAGATTTTGTAATTGGCACTTTAGCCTCTGGAAATTTACCAAATGTGCAACCTAACTCTGGTTTTTTGTATATTTCTTCCATGAATTTTCCAAATATTGGAAGCGCTGTACGTGACGCTTCTCCTGTTTGCGAATTCTTGAAATGAATGCTTCTATCATCACAACCTACCCACACACCAGTCACCAGATCTTTCGTAACACCCATATACCAAGCATCTACATAATCAGATGATGTACCAGTCTTTCCTCCTATTTCGTTTTCATTCTTAAATAAGTCCCATTCCCACAAAGCTTGTGATGTACCACCTGATTCTTCAATAGTTCCTTTCAACATATGTGTCATTAGCCACGCATTTTCAGGATTGATTACTTGCTTCGATTCAGATTTAAAATTAGCAATTACTTCTCCTTCTTGATTCACTATACGCGAGACAAGTATGGGATCTACACGTTTACCTTCGTTCATAAGAGTACTGTACGCACGAACCATTTCTAAGACAGATACATCACTAGGCCCTAAGCCGATTGATGGTACAGCCTGAAGTTTGCTATCTATACCAGCTTTATGCGCTATCTCCACTACCTTGTCAGCGCCAACTAATTCTGTTACTTGTGCAGTCACAGTATTCAGTGATCTTGCCATAGCATGACGCAAAGACATTTCACGATAAGAAACCGACCAATCTGCATTTTTCGGCTCCCATACATCCGGTTGACCATCTTCATTTATTACAGGTATACGAACAGGTTTATCTGTCATCATATCACAAGGCGACATGCCAGATTCTAATGCAGCTAAATAGGCGAAAGGCTTAAACGTTGATCCAGCTTGACGTTTAGCTTGATTTACATGATCAAATTTATAATGCTGATGATTAATACCACCTACCCAAACTTTGATTTCCCCATTGTATGGATTCATCGCCATCATACCAGTATTCAACATCATGACATAGTGTTTCAAACTATCCATGGTAGAATAATTCACTTTTTCATCGCCATCCCAAGTGAATACTTCCATTTCTTTTTTTACAGCTAAAGCTGCAAAAACTGAATCTTCCTGATTGTTGAATTTCTTCATCAAACTTGAATAAGCTGGCAATTTTCGAGCTAGATTTTCTAAAAATTCAGGTAACACATTCCCTTCTTGATCTCTCCATGGTTCTTCACTACCCCATGAATTAGAAAGTCTCTTTTGAAGCTCTTTCATGTTTTCAGCTACAACCTCCTCTGCAATTTTTTGCATACGCGAATCTATAGTCGTATAGATTTTTAATCCTGCTTTGTGAATATCAATTTCATTATCTTGACTCCATTTGTCTAACCATCTCTCTACCGCCGAACGTATGTAAGAGTCATTCGCATCTGCATTCTCTTGATATGATAAATCCAATTTCAATGAATCGGCAGCGAAATCAGCGACTTCCCCTTCCGTCAAATAACCTGCCTTATTCATCTGCGATAATACAACATTGCGACGTTGAATAGCATTTTTGGGATTGCGTGTTGGATTATAAATGGTTGTTCCTTTCAGCATGCCCACTAGCAAGGCACTTTCATTAATTGATAATTGTGAAGGAAGTTTGTTAAAATAGCGTTGAGAGGCAGATTTAATACCATACGCATTATTACTGAATGAAACTGTATTCAGATACATGGTGATGATCTCATTTTTTGAATATTTGCTCTCTAGCTTGTAGGCGGTCATCCATTCTTTGTATTTATTAATTAAAATACTGACTCCGGGAATTCGACCAAGATATCCTTGAGATTGATTATATCTCGTCTTAAAAAGATTCTTTGCTAATTGCTGTGTGATTGTACTCGCACCTCTTGGATCACCCTTAAGTGTTGAAGCAACTCCCGATACTAAACCAAGAAAGTCAATTCCATTATGTTTGTAAAAGCGAATATCTTCCGTAGCGATCAATGCATGAATCACATTTGCTGAGATACTATCGTAAGCTACAGGATCACGATCTTCATCAAAATAACGACCGATCAATACGGAATCGGCAGTATATAGTTCAGAGGCAACATTAAGCTTAGGTAATACAATGTCCTTTTGTGTTGGCGAATAGCCAAAAAGTCCAAAAAGGTTAATTTGAATGGCACAGGTAATGAAAATGACCGCATAAATTGCAATCAACAGGTATCTCAAAAATCGATTTTTAACGCGCTTAAACATATGGTAAATATGAGTAAAAAGTGCGGAAAGTTAGTCTTAAAATTTCATTTTGCTTTCCTGAACTATAAAATTAACGAATTTTAACAAATCACGATAAATATTTGACCTTAACGTACATAAAATACTGCCTTCATTACCAATAACAATTCTATTCACAAACAAGTTTTGTTATAATTATTAAATTCCATTTAAATGCTTATTTTTACGATAAGTAATTAACTTAAAATATGCTTAAACAAACTTTACAGCAGAAATTATTACAGAAACTATCGCCTCAACAGATACAGTTTATCAAACTGTTGCAGGTACCTACTGCTTCATTAGATACACGTATCAAGGAAGAATTGGAAGAAAACCCTGCACTTGAAGATGGTAGTTTAGCAAATATGAACGAACCTCTTGAAGAGTATCCGGATCGTGATCCTGATGACTATGATCAAAAAGAAGATAGCTTTGATGAGGAATTTTCTGTAGAGGAATACATACAAGAAGATGATTTCAAAGACTACGGATCTAACTATAATGGGGATGACGAAGATGAGAATAAGGAAATGCCAATCGCAATCCAAGATTCATTCTTTGAAAAACTTCAAAATCAGCTTGACTTATTAGCTTTAAGTGACAAGAAGTATCTAATTGGCAATCAGATTATTGGAAGCCTAGATGATGATGGATATTTGAGACGACCTATTCTATCGCTTATAGATGACTTAGCGTTCTCTCAGAATGTCATTTCGGATGAAACTGAAGTAGAAGAAATGCTAGCCGTAATTCAAGAATTTGAACCTGCTGGTATTGGTGCACGTGATCTGCAAGAGTGTTTGTTAATACAACTACGCAAAAAAGATCAGCAAAATCCAATAGTTATCAAGGCTACGCAAGTCGTGAAGAGCTATCTTGATGAGTTTACAAAAAAACATTACGATAAAATTGAGCGCCAACTAGGCGTTTCAAGCGAAGAACTTAAAGAAATTATCAATGAAATATTGAAGTTGAATCCCAAACCAGGAGATTCGGCTGCGGTATCTGGTAAAATGCTACAGGTTATACCAGATTTTCACATTATTAACAATGATGGTGTATTACATCTTACGTTAAATGGTCGCAATGCACCTGAACTTCGCGTATCGCGCTCTTACCAAGAAATGTTTGAGCATTATGAGAAGGCAGAAAAAAACGACAAAAAAATGAAAGAAGCTGTCCAATTTGTTAAGCAAAAATTGGATTCGGCTAAATGGTTCATCGATGCCATCAAGCAGCGTCAACAAACATTGCTGAAAACTATGAATGCCATTATGAAGTTTCAATATGACTATTTCCTTACTGGAGACGATCGCATGTTGAAACCCATGATTTTGAAAGATATCGCAGAAGAAATCGATATGGATATTTCGACAGTCTCACGTGTGGCAAATTCAAAATATGTACAGACAGAATTTGGAACATTCTTATTAAAGTCTTTCTTCTCCGAAGCCATTCAAACAGACTCTGGTGAAGAAGTATCAAATAAAGAGGTTAAAAAAATTCTTGAAGAGTGTATCGCTAATGAAGATAAGCGCAAACCTCTTGCAGATGAAAAGCTTACAGATATATTAAAAGAAAAAGGATATACCATTGCTCGTAGAACTGTAGCTAAGTATCGAGAAGCATTGAATATTCCGGTAGCAAGACTTCGTAAAGAATTATAAAATAAAAAACCACCTTTGATTACAAGGTGGTTTTTTTTATTACTATTTCTTTTTATCCTTTTTCTCAGACTTTTCTTTCTTGTCCTTCTTTTCAGACTTTTCTTTCTTATCCTTCTTTTTAGACTTTTCTTTCTTATCCTTCTTCTCAGATTTTTCTTTCTTGTCCTTCTTCTCAGATTTTTCTTTCTTGTCCTTCTTTTCAGACTTTTCTTTCTTGTCCTTCTTTTCAGACTTTTCTTTCTTGTCCTTCTTTTCAAACTTTTCTTTCTTGTCCTTCTTCTCAGACTTTTCTTTCTTATCCTTCTGAATCACCTTCTCATCCACTAGAATTTCATTTATTGGAGATTCGACCAAGTGATCCTTTTCTAGTAAACTAATTTTACTTATCTGAATTGATTCTAACAATTGTAATTGCTCTTCTAATAGATTATTATTTATTGCTTTAACTTTTTGATCCTTAAGCTTAGATTTATCTTTTTTATCTTCCGACTTTGTACTCTTAACATCTATTGTAGAGGAAGATTTTTCGATATCCTTTTCTACAGGAGTCAATTTACTGATCGTTTGTTTATAGCCTTTATGTCGCGAATGTTTTGATATGTTTTTATTCATGATGATAGTCGTTTTATTTGCTTTTAAGTTAGTCAAATTATTCGATTAATTTGAAGAAATATGATGTTTTATTAGCATACAAATCCATTTGAATTATAGATTCACATAAAAATATTTATTAGTTTTACCACATGAGTATATTGACATCAACATTCGAGACTGTGCATGATACTGCGCCATTTTCGCAGATAAAAAATGAAGATTATTTACCTGCGTTTGAAAATGCTATATCGGAAGCTAAATTAGAGATTCAAGCAATTACAGATAATCAAGAAGCAGCAACCTTCGAAAATACAATAGAAGCATTAGCATATTCAGGCATGAGATTGGATCGTATATCTTCTATTTTCTTTAATCTACATGCTGCTGAAACTAATGATGAATTGGAAACAATTGCCCAACAAATAGCTCCGCAATTGGCCGCATTTGGCAACGATATCACTTTAAATTTTGATTTATTTAAACGTGTTCAACAAGTTTATAACCAAAAAGATAAACTTGGTTTAGATGAAGAACAATTGACCTTGTTGAATAAAAGCTATAAAGACTTCGTAAGAAATGGAGCATTACTCAATGAAACTGATAAAGCAACACTTCGAGAGATAGATGCCGAACTATCTGTTTTGAAATTGAAGTTTGGAGAACATGTATTAGCAGAGACCAATAATTATCAATTGCATATCACGCAAGAGCATGAATTGGCTGGTCTACCAGAAGGTGCTATAGAAGCTGCGAAAGATCTAGCTACATCATTGGAAAAGGATGGTTGGATCTTTACTTTAGACTACCCTAGCTACATTCCATTTGTGACCTATGCAGATAATCGCGATATACGTAAGGAATTGGTGATTGCGGCTGGACGTAAAGCATTCCAAGATAATGAATTTAACAACGAGAAAATTGTACTCCGTATAGCTCAACTCAGACATGAACGCGCACAATTACTAGGCTATTCTACACATGCAGATTTTGTACTTGAAGAGCGCATGGCGCAGTCACCTTCTAAAGTAAAATCGTTTTTGGAGGACTTATTAACTAAAGCTAAACCAGCTGCACAAGCTGAATTTGCAGAATTGTCTGATTTTGCTAAGAATTTACACAATATAGAACAGCTAGAAAAATGGGATGGTTCTTATTATGCTGAAAAACTAAAACAACAGAAGTTCAATCTAGATGATGAGCAACTAAAACCATACTTCCAGTTAGAAAATGTATTGGAAGGTGCTTTTCAGATAGCCAATCGATTATTCGATTTGCGCTTTGTGGAGGTACACAACATTGACAAATATCACGAGGAAGTACAAACCTTTGAAGTATTGGGAACGAATAATGAGCTAGTTGCTGTATTTTACACCGATTTCTTTCCACGCAAAGGAAAACGAAACGGCGCATGGATGACTTCTTTCAAATCACAATATCGTAAGAATGGCATAAATGAAAGACCACACGTGAGTATTGTGTGCAATTTTACTAAACCAACAGCTACTAGACCATCGCTACTTACTTTTCAAGAGGTTACTACCTTATTTCATGAATTCGGGCATGCCTTACACGGTATGTTGGCTGATACCACCTATCCAAATTTATCAGGAACCTCGGTTTATTGGGATTTTGTAGAATTACCATCACAAGTAATGGAAAACTGGTGTTATGAAGAAGAAGCTCTGATGCTATTCGCTAAACACTACGAAACAGGAGAAACAATTCCAATGGAGATGATCGCAAAAATTAAAGAATCTGCATCATTTCAAGAAGGAATGGCTACGCTGCGTCAGTTGAGTTTTGGTCTATTGGATATGGGATGGCATGCTCATGATCCGAAAACTATCGCAGATATTAAAAGTTTCGAAAATGAGCAATTTTCATCGACTTCGCTGTATCCAGACGTTAAAGAAAATGCGATGAGTACATCATTCTCACACATATTCAATGGTGGATATTCTTCTGGCTATTATAGCTATAAATGGGCTGAAGTATTGGATGCAGATGTATTTGAATATTTCAAAGAAAATGGCATTTTCAATAAAGAGATCGCCAATAAATTTAAAGAACATATTCTTTCTAAAGGTGGCACAACACATCCAATGACATTGTACAAGCGTTTTAGAGGTCAAGAGCCGCAGGTAGAACCATTATTAAGAAGAGCAGGTTTATTAAAATAATTAACTACTGCTCAGTTCATTGTAGACTGAGCAGTATTATATTGGCTATAAAGGATTATTAACTTTCAATAATTAAAATTTTTATGTAATTTTGCGTTACTACATACATAACTGGGGTCGACCGGAATTGACAGGATAGCGATGGTTATGTAAGCATGCAGTGCGTTGTTAGTAGAGCACTCTAATCTGAACTTTCAGAATTATAACTGGCGAAGAAAACTACGCCTTAGCTGCTTAAGTTAGACTTAACATAGCTATTTGTCCCGTTAGATCCTGTTCTTTGGTTTAACATATGGGGCATCGAACAATAGAACTGGTCACTGTGATTTTGCTAAGCAGTGATGAGATCCAGCAAATACGGAGAACGGTATAGGTTAGCAACTCACCTTCCCTCTCTCGACAATTAAAGAGAAGCTAAGCATGTAGAAAGCGTAAATCATACTATGTTTGGACGAGGGTTCGAATCCCTCCGACTCCACAAGAAGCACTGATAATCAATCAGTTACAAAATTTACACCACAAAATGCACCACCTTTGAGATGGTGCATTTTTATTTCATGATATTTTTATTGTTTGTAACAAATTTGAAAAGGTGAATAATAAAATTATTCACCTTAGTAAAAGCATTACACATATTAATTATATCCTGGATTCTGAGTCGCAGATGGATTAGTAGCTATTTCTTGCAGCGGAATTGGAAATAACTGTCTAAAGTCCTCAATAACTAAAACTTTTTTTGTCAAACTATTACGCTTTAAGAAAGAAAAATAAACCCCTTCGTTTTTCAAATCCTCTATATATTCTGTTTGAATATTTTCGAGAATTAATGCGGAAGATGTCAACTTCGGCTTACCATTTCTTACGCGCACAAGATTCAGATAATCGAGTGCCTTCGCTGCATTATTTAATTTAAGATTTAATTCAGCTGCTAACAATAAAACCTCTGTATATCTGCCTAAACTTAGGTAATTACCTTTTTTCGCAAATTTGGAGAAATTGTAATCTAAATCTTGATTATTAGCCATATTAAACACATCACTAAAAATAATCTCGTTAGTCTCATTGAGTGAATTATTTTTAGAACTTAAAACATAGCGATTACCATTAATAATCTGGTTTATCAATGTATTAGCTTTTGTATAATCTTTCAACTCCAAATACAGCTTCGTGGCTACGAGCCTACCAAAGTCTGCCATCTTATCATCTTGTCCTGACAACTGATCTATACTAATTTCTAACCTAGTTATAAGATCATGAGCAACTACATCTTTGTTAGTTCTCGCAACACTATTAACCATATCTTCATAATTCTCTGGATTCATGTAAAAAGGATTACCAAAGCAATTCATCCATTGCCAATAGGCAAAACCTAATAATGCAGTGGACTTATGTTTAGTTACTAAAGCATTTTTAGTCTCTTTGTATTGGTTCGCATTTTTGATAATCATGTTATAATTTCTTATTAACATATATATATTCCTATGAATAGTACTTAAGTCACTTTCATTACCATTCAACTGGTGTCTATAAAAAACATTATTTAGCAAAGTGGCATCATTTATTGTATTGGTATAAAGGCCTTCGATAAAAAAATAATGTTGTACACTTTGAAAAACTCTGGGCAAAATACCTTTATAAATAATATCGAAATCATCTTTGAAAATGTTACTTTCTTCGACTAAATCTATAGGCAGATCATCGAATAAATAATCAAATCCAAATTCAAAAACCTCCAAAAACTTAAAGTCACTAATATCAACACTAAGTTCTTTGTATCTTGATTTGATGTTTTCATTTAGTCTTTCGCCGTTTAAGCTCTTGATACCACCTTTCACTTTTTCGCGATTGTCATCTTTCAAGGCACCATCATCTTCAAGGTCTTGCGACAAGACGCTTAGCAACTCTGTCAATCTAGCTTCATTGCTTTCAGCAAGGTTTAACATGGCAGCTGAAATACCATAGAGCACTGTAGAATTCATACTATTCTGTGTGAAGCTAATGTTTTCAGAAGATAATATATTGACATTTTCTTTGACATAGAAAGCGTCATATAATTCCTTTTGAGCTTGAATCTTTGCTTCTGCAAATTTTTTTCCTTCTTGAATAAGCTTTCTAACACGTTTTTCTTCCAAATGGGTTAATACATTAACATTTATCGTCTTTTCCAAATTAACCTCAGCAATAGCATTCAAAGAAATTGTAGATTTCGATAATTGAGCTGTTAATTCATCAAAATAATAACCATTTGCAGTAATTTGTACATATTTCGAACTAATCTCTAATCCCTTTAAATTAAAACTCCCCTTATCATCTAAAATCTCTGTTTTAAATGATTTGCCTGTTGGAATAAATTGATCGTTTAATTCATAAACAGTTATGCTACTCCCTTGAATAAAAGGCCCTTTTTCTACATTCCCAACTAGATTGACTTTTCTAGATTCATTTCCAACACTTGGTTCATCCTTCTTGGAACATGCAGAAAGGATGATTAGTGTCAATAAAATAAGCTTAATAATTGATTTCATAAATTATAATAAGATTTTAATTCACTTGTGTTCATAAAAGACTGAGATTACCTATTCTTTTTAAAGTTCTCAGCCTGTTCTAATACATTCTTGTACACGTCATCTTGTGTAATTGGCGGATAGCCATATTGATGCAATTTGACGATGATATCCATTTTGAGCTGCGCTTTAATATCATCACGATCCGACCAATCGGGATATTTCGCTGTATCATCTACGATCTGTTTTATTTCTCGAGCCAACTCCAACATTTTGTCGTTATCAAACTCAAAACCATACTGTTTACAGATCATATCCAAGATATCGTAAAAAGCCTTTTCTTCGTAATCAATACCAAGATCCTCAAAAGAAGCCATCTCAGCACGCAACTTAATGATCAAATCCAACATCTGCTCCGCAGTATCAGTCTGGATACCATCATAATCCAAAATATCACGCTCCGAACGTTCGTTATAGCGATTAATGATTGCTTGTAGACGCTCCGAAAAATCAATTCCTTTGACTTTATTAACCTTTTTGAAGTCATTGATCGTTTGCTTTAATAAGCGTTCAAGAATCTTAATCTTCGTATTAGGTAACTCTAGGTTGGAGATTTTTTCGATAAACTTATCATTGAACAAATCTATCGCATTCGCTTTATTATCATCAAGTTTAAATATTTCTTCCACTCCTTCTGAGATAATCGCTTCCTCTACCAATCGAGCTACTTTAGCATTCATCTGCGCTGTATCAGGTGCTTCGCCTTTAGTCAATTTTACTACAATAGACTTAATCGCAAAATAGAAATGAATCTCATCTACTTCCTT
>JAZQRD010000119.1:0-10240 GCA_045629405.1 Sphingobacterium sp.
AATATGTCCTACTTTACGCCAGCAGAATTGCCTGACAACAAATATTATATCTTCGGAAAAGATGGCGGTAAACGCCTTGCCGAAGAAAATAATGTCCCTTTCTTGGGAGAAATTCCTCTTGTCAAAGCGGTAGCTGACGCCGGAGACAACGGCTTCCCCGTAATATTGGATGCCGATGATGTCGTAGGACAATCATTTTCTACTATTGCTGGAAGAGTAGCACAAGAAGTTAGCATACTCGCTAATAAGTAATCAATTGTACATATAACACCCTAAAAAGGTCAAGGCAAAAATATTCCTTGACCTTTTTATTACTCAATAACAATAAAGTCAATTCATTAACTACTGTGGATTATTGGGCAATATTTCTGGATTTGCATCAACCTCAGCCTGAGGGATCATAAATATAAATCTATTATCGTCTGCAGGGATATTAAATCTACCATATGTTGGATGATTAGTTCCTACATAATCTCTGACTACCTCTTTCTTCAATCTCTTAAGATCAAACCAAGCAAATCCTTCACCCCACAACTCAATTCTTTTTTGAAGAATTATTTCATCAATTAAATCACTTCCCGAATTTATTGATCTGACATATGAAATGTCTCTTGCTCTAGTAATTTCAAATAAAACATCTTTAGCTTCATTTTCTCTATTAATACGTGCCAATGCTTCGGCTTCAATAAAATAAAGTAATGAGGACCTCAAATATATATAATCACCTTGTGTACGATCAGAAGTAAGATCTCTAAATTTAAAACTTGTATAAGGTCGATATTTATATCTATTAGAACCTGCAGTAAATTCTACTGAATCCGCTCCAGCAAACATTTCCTTACGAATATCAATATCAGTCATGGCTTCATAAAGCCTCCTATCAATATTTATATTACCGCCACTAGAATAACCATCAGCATTTGAATTATCAAAGTGAGAAAAAAAACTCGCCACAAAAGTTGTTAATTCAGCATTTATGTCTGCTCCCCACATAGTTTCATTTTGATTAATATCAAAAAAACCATTTCTCCAATCATTAGCGGATAATAAAGAATAACTAGTACGTGCACTTCTTGCTAAGGTAGCGGCTTCGCTATACTTACCCATTTCTAGATAAACATCAGCCAAAAATGTCTCCGCCACCGATATATCTAAGAGCTCTCTATTCGCTCCTCTTGAATAGCCCGTCAATAATAGCAAAGATTCATTTAAATCACTTACTATCTGCGTATAGACTTCTTGTGTAGTATTTCGCTTTGTTGAACGCTCAGCAGCATTTATCGGCACAGACAATCTATCCTCATTACCTATATAAGTTGGTCCATAAATACGGGCTAACATAAAATGAAAATAACCTCTCAATGCATATGCCTGTCCTAATATTGCTTTTAAATCAGCATCATCAGTATCTATAGAAATAGTACTAATTATTGTATTAACATTCTTTATTTGCGTATAATAAGCGAGCCAAGGCATATGAGTTCTAGAATTGGTCATTATACGAGCTGTATAATTATAGTTAAATCCTCCCCAATTGAGACTATACATTATGACATCATTTCCCATTAGATCAATAAAAGACAGAATAGCTTTATGCCCAAAATCTTCATGTCCAGCGTAACCGGATAAAGGATATGATCGCAAACTCGAATATACACCCTTTAAAATCCCTAATGTCGCAGTAGAAGATCTACTTAATTGTTCGGAATTTAAGGTTGATTGAGGTTCTAAACTTAAATAATTTTTTGAACATGAAGTCGTTAAAAGCCCTATTATAAAGCTCATTATTATTATATTTTTCATAACATTAAAATCTAGCTGTTAAACCTAAAGAAACACTTCTTAACAAAGAGTAGCTATTTATAGACAGTCCATTATTTGAATTACCCCCCAACTGTGACATCCTAGGATCAAGTCCTTGACGCTTAGAAAGCATGAATAAATTATTTCCAATTAAACTTAATTTAGCATTCTTAACACCAATTTTATTTAATTTGTCCGAAGAAAAATCATATGCTACCCCAAAATTTTCCATACTGAGATAGTTTGCAGAAATAAGAAACATATCAGAGGTATTATATTGGGTGCTCGCGACACTAGATAGTATAGGCATGGAAGCATTTGTATTTTCTGGAGTCCATGTATTATAAACATCTTTATGAAAATTTGCCCCACTACTACCCATACCTATTCCTTCTGGAAATAGACCCTGATAGACATTGTCGTATATAAATCCGCCTAATTGATACGCAAATCCTGCATTTAAAGTAATTCTCTTATAAGAAAGATCAAAACCAAATCCACCATATACATCAGGATTCGCTGTCTTATTACTTAAGAACTGTGTACCACTCGTATACGTCGAAACGGGTGTCTTTTCTCCTGTAGATAGACCTGTTATTGGATCTTTATCACCTTGATACCAACTACCAAACCCTGTTGCTGGATCTACAGAAGCAAACTCTCTCAAATAATAAGTGTAAGCACTCTGTCCTTCTACAAAACGAAATATACCACCCGTAACAAATGGTTGTGGTAATCGTGTTATTTTATTTTTATAATGTGTTAAGTTAGCCCATAGATTTATTTTCCAATCTGTTGATCTGATAATATCACCATTAATTGCTACTTCAAATCCAGTATTCTTCATATCACCAATATTACGTGAAATAGCCGGAATTCCTGATGATGGGGCCTGAGGGAAATTAAATAACATATCAGACACTTTCCTATTAAACAACTCGAAATCAATATTTAACCTATTTTCAAAAAAAGCAATTTCAAAACCTGCATTAAAATTTCTTGAGACTTCCCATTTCAATTCTTTAGTCCCGGTATATACTTGCCTAATTGTAGCATTACCTTCTGAATCTGGCGTAATTTCATATTGGTCAATATAAGGGAAATAATTACGATTAAAGCCAAAATGAGAACGATGCTCCATTGTTACATATCCAGGATAAAATAGATTATCATTACCTTGTTCCCCATAACTAGCTTTTATTTTTAAATTGGAAATAATTTCTACATCTTTCAAAAATTCTTCATTTGATGCTATCCATGCAGCACCGAAACCATAAAAATTACCCCAGCGATAATCAGGATGAAATACTGATGAACCATCCCTCCTAAAAGAGCCATTAAAATAATATTTATTGGCATAATTATAATTCACTTTAGATAAATAGCCTTCTATTTTATACAAATCTTCATAACCATTCAAGGAACTGAATTTGCTACCATTGGATAGAAAGTTATTATCTGGAATCACAAGATTAGTTTTTGATCCAGCAATCATTTTATTTGAATAATTGGCTGTTTCGTGTCCCACCATTAAAGATATGGTATGTAATCCTATTATTTTGTTATAGCTTAATAATTGTTGATTTGTCACCGTTTGACTATTCGTCAACGCATTTGTTACTGAGCCTCCATAACTAAAAGCGTCTCCGCCTAAATTATTACCATATCTAAATCGATTTCCAGATTGATAATCATACCCCAAATTATAGGTAAAATTAAAACCGTCTAAAAAATCAAAAGCAGCATAAGTACGAATACTTACATTTTTATTTTCATTAGACTGCACATCTAATAGAGTGCTAGCATATGGATTCATATTAGTGATATATATCCTTGATGAAGATGAACCATCAGGATTAATCGTCTCCCCTCTACCCCAATCATATTTTGAACTACCATCGGCATTTTTAATAATACTACCACTAGCATCTCGAGCAAAAACTGGATAAATAGGAGCCATATTACGTGACCAAGAAAATAAATTGGAAAATGTACCCGAAGACTTACCTAACTGAGGATCTTTTGCTTTTGTTGCGGCAAAATTTATATTTGCACCTAACTTTGCAAAGCTGTACGGCCGAAACTCTACATTAGCCCTGCCCCCAATTCTATCAAATCCAGAGTTAATTACATATCCTTCATCATTTAGATAACTACCAGATAAAAAAGTAGAAACCTTATCATTAGCATATGTCAAATTCAAAGCATATTCCTGACGCAGATTACTTCCAAACAAGTAATTATCCCAATCATCATAATAGTTTACACGAGCAGCTGGATTTATTTTACCCGTCAAAGGGTCAATAATCTGATCATTTGGCACATTAAAAATATTATAGCCAAGATCATTAACTAAGCTATTTGAAGCATTGAGACGTGCATCTACATCTGACTCTTCGTTCACCAAACCACCCAACCTTAATCTTTGCCACCTCAATTCATAATACTCCGATGGATCCTTTATATAATTATAATCTTTGATTGCTCTTGAATTATAGCCCGCACGGGCATCAAAATTAATAACAATCGCGTCCATACTTTTACCACTCTTTGTAGTAATAATAATAACTCCATTAGCACCCCGAGATCCATATAAAGCATTAGCTGAAGCATCCTTTAAAAAAGATATTTGCTCAATATCATGCGAAGAGATAGATGATATATCCCCATTAAAAGGCACACCATCCACGACATATAGCGGATCATTGGATGATGATATAGCGCCCAATCCTCTAAATCTAACTGTAGCAGCCTCACCAGGTTGCCCTGACATAGACCTAATCTGTACACCTCCAATCTTTCCTGCCAATGACTGAACAACATTTGCAGATTGTACTTGTTGTAAATCTTTAGCCTGCAAAGTAGAAATTGAACCAGTAATAGATTCTTTAGTCTGTGAACCATAAGCTGTCACCACCACTTGATCCAATACATTATCACTATGTACCAATGCGATAGTCAATACCATAGCGTCACTTATAGCTACACGCTGCGAAGTATAACCTACAGAAGAGACATTGAGAGTAGCTCCAGCCGAGGCTGATATTTTAAAATTTCCAGAAGCATCCGTTTGTGTAGCAGTAGAAGATCCGACTACAGCTATGGAAGCACCACTAATTGGCTTCCCATCTGCAGAAGTAACTTGACCACTTACTTCACGGGATTGAGCAAACGCCGTGCTTACTAAACAGGCCGTAGCAAGCATTGCTGTGAGTAATTTGTGTTTCATAAATTAATAAGGTTTAATATTATCTTAATTCAAAGTAAATATGCTATTAACTTTAAAGATATGTACACAAATCGTGTAGTTTAAATTATTAACTCAAAATGTAATCAGGGAACTACATTTAATAGTATTACAATACTGTTTCTGAGAGAAGAAAATTAGTTTTTAGAAAACAAAACATGCCTGTGCGTATTAGAATACACCTTTCTATTGATGTTATCAATATTTTAGAAACTCCCTTTTTATAGCCGTTAAATATTCCAATTGTAATATTCTGAATAAGTAAAGTGAACATCTAATTATATATATACTAAATCATTAACATTTAAAATAGTCTAAAATATAGAAATCTTGAACAGCAATTGATATGCTTCCTACAAGGACTATATCTTTTAAATAATACTAAAACCATAATAACATCGCTAAAAGATAGGTGTTGAATATCCCAACATATACTATTGATTTCCTATACTATAAGCAATTATTAGTTATTAACTACCCTAACATCAAACAATAGTAATAAATAGTTTGACTAAATAGTTTATAATAACGAATAACAAAGAAAAGGTCAAGGAGCTATAGCTCCCTGACCTTTTCTTTGTTATTAATTTACCTTTAATAATGATTACCAACCATTATTTTGTTCTGCTCTTAATGTAGGATTTGAATCCAATTCTCTCTGAGGTATTGGCCACAAAAATTCCTTATTAGTATAAGCTACAGCTGCTTGTGAAGGTACCGTAATAGTACTACCATCATACAATGCTGCACTTAATTGAGTCGGTAATAATTTCGCAGGTATACCATTTGCGCCATATGCTGTTTGTGCTAAACGGTGTAAATCTCCCCAGCGTTTGCCCTCACCAAAAAATTCAATTCTTCTTTCATCATATATAGCTTTTTTCAAATCACTAGGTGCTGTATTACCGTAGGAGTTTGCAACCCCAGCAGACCTATCACGAACAGCATTCAATAATTTCAATGCTTGTGCTTCATTATTTTTATACGCATATGCCTCAGATACATTCAATAATACCTCTGAATACCTGATCATAGGGCACCAATCAGAATTGTCACCAATACTTCTATATTTATAAACATATACGTATGGCCTATCCCCTACCGTCTGCTTAAAGGTTAATTCAGTTTTTCGTAAGTCAGTAGCCAACCAAAAGCTAGCATTATATAAATTAGGACTAACTCCAATTAAATCTCTACCATTCAACTCAGAAGGACTAAACATACTAGTTACAGCACCATTGACAGTTCCATTAGAAGCGACACTCTGTGCAACAGAAAAAATAGACTCACTATTATTTGAGTAATTGATAAATGGTGTCTCGGGGCTATTCTCTAGCGCATAACCACCTATTGTAGAATTAAAAGCACCTGTAGTGGCTGAAGTTCCTAATTTCGCACCTTCAGCAATTACACCATCCATATCATTCATATGCAATTTGACACGTGTTTTCAAAGCAATAGCAGCACCTTTAGTTGCTCTAGAAATAGATGCTGCCTTATTTGCACGTACCGTCGGCAATATAGATTCAGCTAAATCCAAATCAGCCAGCAATAAAGCATATGTACTGGCTACTGAACCACGTGTAAGATTATTTTGCTCGGCAGCAGACTCAGCCCCTGTAATAGCTTTAACCCTATAAGGAACACCCAAACTAGTAGTAGGATTATCAGAATATGGTTTACTAAAATTCAACAATAACTCATGGTGCGCCAATGCTCTTAAAAACAATGCTTCTCCTTTATAAGGATTTCCAACACTAGCCTCTAATACTCCACTCGCAATTGCATTATCTACCCCTTCAATAATAACATTACATTGATTAATAAGTGCATACAATTGCTCCCAAATATTGACATTATTAGGAGTATTTGGGGTATACGTATTTTGATAAGTCACCTGAAAAAAGGCTTGTAAATTGACTAAATCTTCACCCCGCATATCACCCTGCTCTATAGATGCGCCACCAAAAGGATACCCTCTTTGTCCTAAAGCCGTTCCATTTAAAGGATCATATGATCCCACAGCCGCTTGCCAGTACATTCCAGAAACTGCAAGTTCAATGTTTTGTGGAGAAGTAAATGCTGTTGTCTCTGAAAGCGATGATAACGGGTTCAACTCCGTAAAATCCTTACAGCTATAAGTAGTAAACATTAATGCTAAAGCGACAATACTCCCTGCAAATGTTTTTTGTCTATTCAAAATTTTCATATTATTTATCTATTTAAAAACCGACATTAATACCAAACGTAAATGTTCTAGGCACAGGATTTCCTGCATTATCCAACGCATTCTGACTATTCGTAGTATAGCTATTAGCTATTTCCGGATCCATACCAGTATACTTGGTAAATACTAAAGCATTTTCAACATTAGCAAATACTTTAAGGTTAGTTAAATATAATTTATTCAACCATGCAGCATTCTTAAATGAATATCCTAGACCAATTGTTTTAACACGTAAAAAATTGCCATTTTCTAAAAATCTACTATTAGTGCTATTTTCCAAATTAATAGATGCTCCATACCCATAAACTAATTTGGGCACATCAGTCACTTGCCCTGGTGTAGTCCAACGATCCAACAATTCAGTACCGCCATTCTGAAACTCCATATTGTTTAATGATTCTTGTCTAGTTTGATTATACACCTTATTACCACCAGAATAAGTCAAATTAAGCACTAAATCCAGATTTTTGTATGTAAATACATTGTTGAAACCACCATACCAAGTCGGCATTGAATTACCCAAAATTTTCTTATCAGCAGTTCCAAGTGAAGATACTTGAGAAATATCTTTAGAATTATTAGGGTCATAAACTCTATAAGAAGTAGTTCCAGCAACATTTTGAACTAAACTACCATCTGCTTTTGCAAAAATAGCATTACCATTTTCTGAATTAACACCTTTGTATTCATACCCGTAAAATGCTCCAATTGACTCTCCTTCTCTATTTACATGAAATGTATAAGTGATATCATTACCATTTACAAGCTTTTGAATTTTGTTCTTTACAAAAGTGGCATTAAAGTTTGTATTCCATTTAAAATCTCCTTTCTCAAGAACTAAGCCGCCAAGGCTAAATTCAAAACCTTGATTATACATGGAACCCACATTTTGATTAATCATATTACCTGGTACCCCTAACGATGGAGAAATTGGTACCGCTAAGATCATGTTGTCAATATTATTGCGGAAATAATCAGCTACAAAACTAAATCTATCATTGAAAAACCCTAAATCAACACCAAAATTTATTTTTTTACTTGTTTCAAATTTTAAATTCGGATTACCTGCTTGTGAGTAAAATATACCTGTATTGTCACCATATATACGTGCAGAGAAAATTCCTGCATAAGGATAACTACCAATTTCAGTATTACCTACTTCAGCATAGCCCCCACGTACTTTAAATTGACTAATGACAGAGCTTGTGAAGAATTCCTCTTTTCGAATATCCCAACCTATGGATGCACCAGGAAGTAGAGCACTCTGCTTGCCATGTGGCAATGATGATATTTTATCATTTCTTAATGTTGCTGATAAAAAGTACCTATCTAACAACACATAATTTGCTCGTGCAAAAACAGAAGAAAATGCTCTTTCACTAGCTCCTCCTCCAATTAATTGATTATTTAGAGATCCAGAGATAATGTTTTCATTCTCTGCAAAATATGTAGAAGATAAACCATAACCATGTGCAAAGAAGTTTCTTGATTTAGTCTTTTGGTATTCCAAACCTGCTATAACATCTAGTCTACTTGAACCAAAATCAACTTTATAATTCAATGTATTTTGCCAATTATATCTAAAAGAAGGTAAGTAATACTGATATATTCTACCATTTACGGACCTACCATCACCATGTTCTGGATTCCAAAACATATAATCTTCACCAGCAATATACTGAACGGCGATCTGCGTTTTTAAATCTAAACCTTTTAAGATATTAACATTAGCAAAAGAGCTACCGTTAAAGTGTAAGGCAGAGGATTTATAAATGTTATGATCTAAAGAATATGCAATATTAGTATAATTACCATCAATTCCACTCAAATTAGCACCACGTCCTAAAGATGAACCGTCATCCGATAAATTATATCTGCCATCTGGCCATTTTACTGGTACATTTGGTAAAGCTACTAATGCATTAGCTATATTTCCAGATAATGAATTTACACCATCATTAAAACCTCGATCATCAACATATGACACTTGAGTATTTAATCCTAAAGTCACACGATCATTCAATGTTTTTTGTTCTACACGACCACGTATACCATATTTTTTCTGACTGTTACCCACAGATATACCATTAAGATCAGTATAATTTCCAGAGAAGTAATACGATGTTTTTTCTGTGCCTCCACTCAAAGATAAACCATGATGCTGTTGAAAAGCAGTTCTTAATACGACATCTTGCCAATTTGTATTGTAAGGAACTTGAGTATCAGGATTCAACGTAGGAAAGGCTTCGGGATCCCATCCTCTTGCAGCCAATTTTTCATTAGCAATTTCAATAAATTGATCGGCGTTTAACAAATCATACTTTTTAGAAGCTTTAGCAAAAGCAAACCAATTATCATAATTAACAGTTGGTGCACCTACTTTTCCACTTTTAGTAGTTATTAAAATAACACCACCTGCCGCTCTAGAACCATAAATAGCTGTCGCAGCACCATCTTTCAATACTTCGACACTTTGAATATCATTAGGGTTTATGCTTGAAAGGGGATTATTGTAGAAAACACCACTTTGGTCGCCAGAAATAAATGGCACGCCGTCAACAACATATAAAGGATCTGAAGAGTTAGAAATTGAACTAATACCTCTAATCCTTACCTTAGCTGGTTGCCCCAAAATACCTGAAGTAGTAGATGCTTGAACACCAGCAGCAAGTCCTTGTAAGCTTTTATCAAGAGAGGGTGCTGATACATTAGTAAAATCATCACCTTTAATCGACGCTATGGATCCTGTAATTTCTCTCTTCTTTTGAGAGCCATAACCAGTCACAACTACCTGATCCAAGACATTATCACTTGGTGAGAGTACTACCGTCAAAACAGACGAATTACCAATAGAAACTCTTTGTGAAGTATAACCAACGGAGGATACATTGAGAGTAGCACCAGAAGGTACTGATAGTTTGAAATTACCAGACGCATCTGTTTGAGTAGCAGTAGTTGACCCG
>JAZQRD010000120.1:0-43028 GCA_045629405.1 Sphingobacterium sp.
AATGACTCAATTCATGGGGATTTCCAAGGTGAAGTAGAGATCGATGTAGAAAAAGGTGCTCTTATCATCAATGGTGCTACCGTACAAATCATATCCGCAAAAAATCCTGAAGATATTGATTATACGGCTTATGGTATTCAAAATGCATTAGTTATTGATAATACAGGAGCTTTCCGTGATGACAAAGAATTAGCTAGACACTTAAACTCTGTTGGTGCTTCTCAAGTATTATTAACAGCTCCAGGTAAAGGTGTTGAGAATATTGTATATGGTGTAAATAATGACATGATCGACACTGCAAAAGATAAAATCTTCTCTGCAGCATCATGTACTACCAATGCTATCTCTCCTATATTAGATGTCATTCACAACCAGTATGGTGTAAATCATGGTCATATTGAGACGATCCACTCCTATACTAATGACCAAAACTTGGTTGACAATATGCACAAGAAATCGAGACGTGGACGTGCTGCAGCATTGAATATGGTGATCACTGAGACTGGAGCAGGATCTGCAGTCGCAAAGGTATTACCTACACTTGCTGGCAAACTAACGTCAAATGCAATTCGTGTACCTGTACCTAATGGCTCGTTAGCTATTTTAAATTTACAATTAGTAAAACAGACTTCGATCGATGAAATCAATAATACCATTCGTGAAGCGGCTCTTAACGGTAAACTTGTAGAGCAAATCAAATACTCAAATAATGATGAGTTAGTATCATCAGATATCATCGGTACTACCGCAGCATCTGTATTGGACGCTCCCGCTACTATTGTAGATGAGACAGGCCTTAATGCGGTATTGTATGTATGGTACGACAATGAATATGGCTACACACACCAAGTTATGCGCCTAGCGCGTCATGTGGCAGGTGTGCGTCGCTATACTTACTATTAGGAAATTCCAATTTTCATTTTTAATAATTAAGCCATCCCTAGGGATGGCTTTTTAATTTTTGAAGTTCTTGCTGAGCAATTTGAATGGTTTTAGTAGGAATATTTCTATCCTTAAATTGTGTAAATTTCTCTAACGAACTAATAATAGCTTGTTTTAACGGTATTTTACGTTGTTTGTTATCAATAATATAAATATTATTTTCACCTATATATATCTTATTATTAAGGCCTAATTTTTGATTATTATTGTATGCTTCGATTACATAATAATTGCGAAAAGAACTTGGTCGTTCAACTATCTCTAATTGTGCAGGGCTATATTCATAATTATAAGCATTTCCAAAGCTCCAAATTGATATCCCGACTATATATTTTGAAACACTCGATAATAATTCTTTCTCTTTTTTTAGAGTAACTAAACGGGTAAGTATAATACTTTCCTTGATAAAAGTAATCTCTAGGATGATTCCTAATTTGCATTGGTTCAATACGTTCTCCACGTTGATTAATTACATAGCTAACAGTATCGCCTGAAAATCCCAATTTATCTTTACTACCATCTTGATCACTGGTCAAATTTCCCTCGACTACAATTGCATAACCATAATAAAATGGGTTTACAAAATCCCACTTTGCAGGTAAAACCTTTTCTCCTGACCGATTTAAAAAGCCCATCTTATTATCTTCCACATATCGTCGCAATCCCCCTTCCCAATAATCCATTCCATTATCAAATAATTGAGCTGAATACAGAAAATCACCATTTCTATTGTAGACAGCACCGGACGGAATAGCTGGTGAGTTTTTACTTCGGCTGATAGGTGATATAATATTCCTCATTTCTATAGTCTCCTCTTCTATAGCCGATTTTTCGTCAATATATAGCGTATATCGAACTTGTGATATAATAATCTTATGATTTTGATCTTTAACCCCCCACTATCATACTATCTTTATCTGCATAAAAATAATACAACGAATCCTGTGCCTGCGCATTGAGTTTAAATATTAGAATAAAGAGGATAATAAAACGCATAATTTTCGGATTATTTGAACAACTTTTCTGTTTCAATATATTTCATGATGATCTGTGTAGCACCAGCGCGCTGTTGTACATATTTTCTAGCAGACTCTCCACTTTGACTACGGAGTTCGACATGTTGAAGTGCACCAAATGTTTCTTTCAATGTCTCATAATCCTGAATCGAAAAACCTGCCATTAGCGTCACTAAATCCACTGCCTCTTGGTATTTTTCATACTTTGGACCGAATATCACGGGCTTGCCATATGTAGCCGCCTCTAGTGTATTGTGAATACCAACACCAAATCCCCCGCCTATATATGTGATATCTCCATAGTAATAGAGCGAGGATAACATACCTATATTGTCAATCACTAATACTTGAGCATTTCTAATCTGGTCTAGAGTATAAGATTTGAATTTTGAAAACAGTATAGCATCAGAGAATAATGAATTTATATCGTCAATATGACGCTGATGAATTTCATGAGGCGCAAGTATAAGCTTCCAATCATTAAAATCTCGCCCTAATTGTTTCAATAGTTCCTCATCTGGTTTCCAAGTACTCCCCGCAACCAGTACCTGCTTGTTATTAATAAATTGCTCCACTTCTGTGATCGATTTACGCTGTATTGGCAATTCCAATACACGGTCGAAACGGGTATCCCCAGCCATACCGGCATTAGTAATACCAATCCACTTTAACATATGTACAGAGTCCATATTTTGCGCAAAGAAATAAGAGACATTCTTTAGTATATCTCTATAAAAGCCACCATAAGGTTTAAAGAATAGCTGATCATCTCGAAAAATAGCGGAAATCATCAGCAATCTTATACCGCGTTGCTTAAGCTCTTTGAAATAATAATACCAATATTCGTATTTGGTAAAAACGACAAATTTAGGGTTAATAGCGTCGATGAAAGCTCTTGAATTGCGCGCAGTATCCTGCGGAAGGTAAAAGACATGGTCCGCTAGATTCGTGTTTTTTCGGATCTCATAACCCGATGGCGAGAAAAAAGTTATTACAATTTTTTCATTTGGATACTTTTTTTTGATTTGCTCCAAAACAGCTCTACCTTGCTCGAATTCTCCCAACGAAGCAAAGTGAAACCAGATATGTTTACGGTCCTTTTCAACCGTTTGTCTTATATGATCCAATAGATCTTTACGACCGTCTACCCACTTCTTTGCCTTCGTATGAAAAGGTGCTATTAGATTCAAAAGAAGCCCATAACCCCTGATCCCAAGATCATATAATAATCGCATATTCTGAAATATTACTTATATTCGTCAAAGATAAAGATACTAAACCTTTTCTAATTGGAGTTGATCAAGATGTTGTTAAGCAATAATTGTATTTAAGCATACCAATTGTCTTACAAACCCTCCAAAAATTAACAAAATCGAAAATTGTAAAAGAAATATCCATTCATTATGAGTAAAATATTAGTAACTGGTGGTACCGGTTATATCGGATCACATACAGTAGTAGAATTATACAATGCAGGCTACACACCTATCATCGTTGATAACTTATCTAACTCTAACATCAAGATATTAGAGCAAATCGAACAAATTATTGGTATTAAACCAGAATTTCATCAGTTTGATCTGTGTGATATAGTAGCTACCAAAGCATTTCTAGAAGCTAATACAGATATTACAGGTATTATTCATTTTGCTGCCTCTAAAGCAGTAGGCGAATCTGTTGCAGATCCATTGAAGTATTATCATAACAACTTTTTCTCGTTGATCAATTTATTGAATTCGTACCGTGAAAAAGCAATCAACTTCGTATTCTCTTCTAGCTGTACAGTATATGGCGAGCCGGACGTATTACCCGTGACAGAATCAGCTCCTGTAAAAAAAGCAACATCGCCATATGGTAATACGAAACAAATAGCTGAAGAAATCTTAGAAGAGACTGCCAAAGCTTATGACAACTTTAATATCATAGCATTACGCTATTTCAATCCTGTAGGAGCGCACGCTTCAGCATTAATCGGCGAACTTCCAATTGGTGTTCCTCAAAATTTACTTCCATTCATTACTCAGACAGCAATAGGTAAGCGTGAGAAATTGACTGTATTTGGACATGACTATGATACACCAGACGGCTCATGTATACGTGACTATATCCATGTCGTAGATTTGGCTAAGGCTCATGTAGCTGCAATAAAGCTATTAGAAAGCGGCAACCCTAATGGCAAATACGATGTATTCAATATTGGCACAGGCAATGGCTACTCTGTATTAGAAGCTATTAAAGCTTTCGAAAAAGCTTCAGGAAAAGCGTTGAACTATGAATTTGGTCCGCGAAGAGATGGTGACATTATCAAAGTATGGGGTGACGTCACTAAATCAACTCAAGGATTAGGCTGGAAAGCTGAACTTGGCATCGATGAGATGATGGCCTCAGCTTGGGCTTGGGAAAAATATTTGAAAGAGAATCCTATCAGTTAATAACAAAAAAGGCGAGTCTTAGACTCGCCTTTTTTTTTTATTAACTTTTTACCAATTAGGATTTTGTTTGATATTTTGATTCAAATCAATCTCTCGTTGTGGAATAGGCCACAAATAGTCTCTATCCTCCCTAAAGTTTCGACGAATACCGATATCCCAGATTTTTTGAACACCACCTGAGGTATAATCAAAACCTTGGACTAGCCCTACTTTATTCGCTCCTACTCCCCATCTGTACATATCATACATTCGTAATCCTTCAAAAGCTAACTCAATTGCCCGCTCATCTCTAATTTTTTCACGTAATTGAGACTGAGTCATTCCTGTTGAAATCAAAGGCATATCCACTGAGGGTCTTGATCTCACCTCATTAAGCGCATCATACACCGATTGATCTATTTGGTTGAGTTCTACCTTAGCTTCCGCATACATCAATAATACATCTGCATATCTAATAAGTATAAAATCTATAGCTCCTTGACCAGGATTAGATTTATCATTAGCATAGTCAATATATTTACGGATATTCCAGCCATGAGATGTTGTATTATCCTGCGTGTTAATCTTGTCTACACTGCGGTTATTTTCATCTGGCGAAGAATTATACAACGTGGTGTTGCCTCCCTCTGTATAAAGAATTGATCCTGGATAATAAAACGAATAGCCCCATCTAGGATCCAAATTACTATATGGATTAGCTGAATTTTTAACGCCTTTGTATTCATACTTCTCAAATAATTTACGTACAGGTTCCGCAGTTGTAGAACCACCAATAGAATTGGGTCCCCAATCAAAGGATCCGTGAACTAAGCCCCCCTTAGCGTATTGTCTTGAAAATATTATTTCTGAAGAATTTTCACCAGCATATGTAAATAATTCCCCATAATCATCATGAAGCTTGTAGACATTTAGATCTATCACCGCTTTGGCAGCCTGCGCTGCAATATCGTATTTTTTGTTTCTCAAACTGATTCGGGCTTTTAATGCCAATGCTGCGCCTTTAGTCGCTCTACCAATATCAGCATTCCCGTATTGAACAGGTAAACCATTCTGATTAATAATATCATCTAGTTCAGCAAGTATAAAACTTACGGTCTCATCTTTTGGTGTGTTTGTAATATGTTCTGTGATCCCTAAAGGCGTAAGTATTAAAGGAACATCTCCCCATAAACTCGTTAGATTAGTATAATAATAGGCACGTAAAAATCGAGCTTCAGATTTCACACGTTTAATAATTTCTGGATCAGCTTCGGGAATTTTATCAATATTGGCTAACACATCATTTGCTTTACGTATTCCCCTATAGTATCTTGTCCATACATCGCTGAATTCATTATCCAAAGAAGCTTGTATACCCATTCCCAATTTATACCAGGTCGTCCATCCATTGCGTATATACCCTATATCTGTAGCCCCATCTAGATTGATAACCATATTCTGATCATCCAAGTCTCTATAAATAGAGTTTACGGATAAAATGGCGTCTTTTTCGCTTTTCCAAAATACATTTTCAGAAATCAAAGTTGGAGGAAAAAGTTCTAATGAATCTTCACAACTCGTCATAGCGAATAGTAGTAAAAAACTATATATTGATATTCTTTTCATTTTCATATTTTTATGGTTTCTAAAAAATAAAGTTCATACCAGCTGTCATGACTTTACTCTGTGGAAAGTACTGTAGACGACCCGCAGGAAACTCTGGGTCTACCCATCTTGCACTTGTGAAGGTTACTAGATTCTCCCCAGACAGATAAACGCGTAATTTTTTAATTTTCACCTTTTCTAACACAGATGACGGTAATGTATATCCAAGTTGTACATTTTTCAGTCGTACATATTTAGTGTCCTGCAACCAAAAGTCTGACACATATATATTCCAACTATTACCATAAGTAACCTTAGGCATGGTACCGTTCGGGTTACGTGTCTCATGATAACGCTCCTTAGCCATATCTGCTGTTGTATAATTCTGCCAATCTGGGCCCTCAATCAAAGCACCATCCAAATTAGACTGCGCCTTCAAGACACCTTGCCAAAACATAGAAAAATCAAACCCTTTGTAACTTGCGTTAAAATCTAAGCCTATAGGGAAACGAGGATCCATATTACCTATAACTACACGATCGGCTGGTGTAATAATGCCATCATTATTAGTATCTGCATATATGATATCTCCTAGCGAAGCTTGATCATTTATTTTTGGATAATTGTTAAGATCATCTTGTGTACGATATAAGCCTAAAGTCTTGTAACCATACAAGGTATTAATAGAATATCCTTCTCTCCAGGTAATGAAGTTGTCCCGATAATATGGACCCGTTCCTTTTAAATCAGTGATTTTATTGATGACATCCGATATATTAAAACCTATACTATACTTGAAAGGAGATTCATAGTTTGAAGAATTATAACGTAGCGATAGCTCCCATCCCTTGTTTTCAACAGATGCTGAATTTTGAGTTGGCGCCTCAATCCCTATACTAGGTGGAATAGGTAATGAGAATAATATATCCTTTGTGTTGCGCCAAAAATATTCACCAATAACAGAAAATTTTCCCTTAAATAATTCTAAGTCAACACCGATATTACTCATTGTAGTTGTCTCCCAAGTAATATCAGGATTGGCAGCTAATATTTGCGCTGCACCTACGACAATTTGATCGTTAAAATTATACCCTTGTTCTAAACTATATGTGGCAACATTTCTATACAATGGAATATCCTGATTGCCCAATTTTCCCCATGATGTCCGTAACTTCAGTTCGCTTATCAGCTCACTATCCTTCAAGAAATCCTCTTGACCAAGTCTCCAACCTGCAGAGAAAGAAGGAAACGTTCCAAATTTTTTGCCTTTTGAGAATCGAGAAGAACCGTCATACCTAACATTCGCCTCAAATAAATATTTGTTATCAAATGCATAGTTCATACGCCCAAAGAATGATCTTAACCTCCATTCAGATGAGCCACCAGAATTTCTCCAATTTTTACTATCTCCTGCATCAATCTCTTGCAAATCATTGCTATAAAAATTATCTCTATAAGCTGAAATCGATCTATATCGGTTATGAATCTCATCATATCCTAACAATATTTTAAAGTTACTCTTTCCAATATCCTTTGTGTAATCTGCGAATACACGATAATTTGGTTCAAAAGTTCTACTTCGAGAATCCGTAAGTTTATTTTGCGCCCACATACTTCCTACAGGTATAGGCTGCCCTGTATAATAATCTAGCATTTCAAGCCTTTTTTGGAAAAGCTGACGCTCACCAAATGAATTATTGAATGACATATAACCCTTCAATGATAAGCCGTCAAGAATATCATATTTCAGCCCTAAAGTTCCTACCACTTCATCCGTGATGCGTTTGTCTGACCCAGATTTCTCGACTAAAGCATAAGTATTAATCCATCCACCTACTAGATCATGTGCACCATTAGGATACGTACCAACGACAGACTGTTTGGAATGAAGAACACTCTGTATCAGCACATTTGGACCTTGACCAACTCCAGTATAATTTTTCCTTCGGTAAAGTAAATCTGCACTGAAACTCAACTTCTCAGATATATTTAGATCTGCATTAATCCTCGCGCTATAACGTTCAAAATTATGCTTATTTAGAATACCATCTTGATCCAGATAATTAAGGCTTGCCATTATTCTACCACTCTTTCCACCAGTCGAAAGGTTAACCGAATGACTGTGTTGGAAAGCATGATCATTAAATAATGCTTTAGTCCAATCAGTAAAAGGATATTTCAAGGGTTCGGTCCCAGCTTCTACATTACTAATCCACTCATCACTATGTGGAGCTGCAAGTCCTGCATTCTCAAAAGCTTCATTGGTTAATCTTAAATAATCACCTGGACTAGCAGACTTAGGCCAAAAATTCTTCCGCTGTATACCAAAGTAATTATCGTACGAAACAACAACACCCTCTTTCACTCCTCTTTTTGTCGTTACTAATATGACACCATTTCCAGCTCTCGACCCATAAATAGCTGCTGAAGCTGCATCTTTCAA
Source organism: Sphingobacterium sp. (assembly GCA_045629405.1). Taxonomy (GTDB): domain Bacteria; phylum Bacteroidota; class Bacteroidia; order Sphingobacteriales; family Sphingobacteriaceae; genus Sphingobacterium. The sequence goes on from JAZQRD010000120.1 coordinate 8,418, forward strand.
TACAGAAATTGATTCTATTTCACCAGGAGAGACACTTGACAATGACTGAGGAATACCATCAACTAATACTAAAGGATTTGAGTTATTTAGTGTCCCCGTTCCTCTAATTTTTACTTGAACATTGTCATCACCTGGCGCTCCACCTCTATTGACAATACTTAGACCTGGCGCCATACCCTGCAACGCTAACATAGAATTAGAAACTGGACGTTCAGCGATCTCATCCCCTTTTATTGCAGATACTGATCCTGTTAGATTTTCTTTTTTCTGCGTACCATAGCCAACTACGACTACTTCACCAAGCTCTGATGAATTCGCTATTAATTTAATATACAAATTTTGAATAGCATTTTTAACGCTCAACTCAAAGGATTGATACCCCATATAGCTAACTAATATGATATCTTCACCTTTGTAAACCAATTCAAATTCACCATTTGAATTGGTTTGTACTTTTTGGTCGTTATTTATGCGCATTGACACAGTTGCACCTTGTAATGGAAGACCTGTAACTTCGTCGACTACCACTCCTTTGATTAGTTGTTGTGCACGATTTACGGTATTCTTATCAAGGTCAGTATGCGTAGCTTTAGCGAGGTTGTCGAGGTTTATAACCTTGCTGTCAATCGGACTTTTTCCTAGATCTTTAGTGATAGATATCGATTTGATATTCAACTTGGTATTGATAGACATGCCATTGACATCTATAACAGATACAATCCCATCTGTCTGATCATTTTCTCCGTACTTGGTAATGGCTTTGAGATCACCATAACTCTCGGAAACCATCCACATACTACACATCAGTAGCCAGCGTTTTTTCTTCATTCTTGGAAACATAAATTTGTAATTGGTTAGATATAATGACAAAGCAGTCACCACTTTTCATGCTGCTCTCGCCATGTTGGTTTTATATTCAACTGAGCAAAAACATATCCATCTACTTTGGTCGATGTAACAGATACAAAGACTATGTAGCCCATAGTTGTAAAATTTGGAACAATAAGCATAGATCAGGGACTTACCCTATATCTACACCTTGTTCACATCACATTAATGAATGAATAATATAATAATTGATGTTAATAATCTACATATTACTTTACACAAGCATTTATGCACATCACAAATCAGTTTTCTTGTTTATAATCAGTTACTTCTAATATATAGAAATTATATAAATTAATATCATACTTTCAAATAAAAAGTATTAGACAAGTATAATAATGATATAGATGGAGTTATGTGATAAATATCTTACATATAATATATATAGAAGAAATGCTCATTTGGGATCAAAAGATATTAAAATTTCAGAAATTTTGCTGATCAGATCGCTGAAACTGGCTGACGAGGAGATGATGGCCTCAGCTTGGGCTTGGGAAAAATATTTGAAAGAGAATCCTATCAGTTAATAACAAAAAAAGGCGAGCCTAAGACTCGCCTTCATTATTTTTTGACTCTTGTAAGAAATACTGTTCCTTAAATTTAAACTGTGGTGTTAACCAATACATCAGTACAATACGTGAGTAGCGATAGTTTAATGGTGCTAATAATATTGCTGTAGCAACTGCAACACTAAGATATAACCATGGAGACTCTAAATTCTTTGTTAGAACATAGGTAGCTACGCATGCGGTAACTAATTCTGCCACTACAAATGCATAACTTACATACATCGCTACATAAAAATAGCCTGGCTCCTTTTCAAACTTCAATCCACAGTGCGGACAGTTCGCATGCATTTTCTTCGATTTGAAGCTCAACAATGGGGCACGAAACATATTCCCTTTGCGACAACGAGGACATTTGCCATCTATTGCACTTGAAATCTCTCCTGGTATAGTATATTGTGTACTCATATCTCACGTAAATATAATTATTTTAAAGCTTGTTTTTTGCGAAATTCTTCTGGTGTCAATCCTTCGATTTTCTTAAAGAATTTCGTAAAGTATGAATTATCATTAAAACTAAGTGTGTATGCAATTTCAGATACAGAATAATCTTTTATGACCAATAAACGCTTAGCCTCTAGCATGATACGATTGCGTATTATCTCACCAGCAGATTTACCCAATAACTCTTTACAAAGTGCATTGAGATGATTTGGTGTTATATATAACAGTGCCGCATAATCCTTTGGTAGTCGTAATGTTTTGTAATTCAACTCTATTAAATTCATAAAGTTGCGCAACAAAGTATGGTTATAAGCATTCACTTCCTGGGAAACGACAGGCTCACGTTGAAGCTCCAATAGCTGAAACAAATACAACAACGATGCACGAACAAATTCCAACTGCGAAATATTGCTCTTAATATCCGCTAGTAGACAAGATACTTTATTTTGTATGCCAGGCGCAATCACAAATACTTCATCCCTTATCAAACCCGAGAAGAAAGAAAAATTATCCAGGTAATCTGACCGCAACAGTAGATTTTTGAAAAAGTCTTGATGAAAATTCACCACAAAACCCTGCATATCTCCTTCAAAATTCCACGAATGAATCTGTCCTGGAGTCATGAAATAGATTTGCCACGGTTCAATATCGAAAGTTTCGAAATCAATAGTGTGCTGACCGCTACCATTTGTAAACAAGACGAAATGGTAAAAATTATGCCTATGCGGAAATATTAAGTTATTATTTCTTACCAAATAGCTCGCCAAATCATCTACCATGATATCTGACTGAAGACTATTCGTCACCATACATTGTTCGATTATAGGAACTTTTGCAACCATACACAAAGATACAGCGATTATTCCATTAAGGATGGTACATTTAAACACTTTAATGGTACTTTTTATAGATAAGTAATTAACACCACAAACCTAAGCTGGGTTTTGTTGTTTTTACTTACATATAGCCTTATCTTTATCGTATGTCTTTACACAAACAACCGGATTTAAAAGTAGCCATTCTACAACTTCCTCCAAAAGAGAAAGATAAATTATTGGTACGTCTTATAGGCAAAGACAAGTTACTAATGAAGCAGCTTCACTTTCAGCTACTTGAAAATGAAGCAGAACTAGAGCAACGTATCAATTCCCTACGTGAAAGATTAATCGATATGCTGTCTCCGAGCTCATCTGGGATAAAGAATACAGCAATGTATAGCAATTATAAGAGTCTTATCATTTTACTTCGTCAGGCTAGCGGCATGATCAACGAGCATGAGAAAGTTACAAAAGATAAGTTTTCTGAAGTTGAGTTTAGGTTATTGATATTGCAAGAGGCATTCAAGCATTATCCTAATTTATTCGTTCATAATTATATTTTAATATATGACAAGCTACGTCGATATGTAGAAGCACGCCTGAAGACAACACACAATAAGTATCATAAGCTACACGAAGACCTACAGTTTGATTTACAAGAACACTATTCCACAATTATGGAATTTGCTCGAGAAAATAACTTAGAAACACCGTAGTGTTTGGCAACATCTTGTGATTATAGCCTGACAAGCCAATAAAAATCTTTTGTTCATTTTTTAGTAACTTCGTAAAAACGTTGTTAATTGGTGAATATTCAAGATATTATATCCTTATATGGGCAGACAGAGCAAGTTCAAACACTTGTCAAATCTATCCAAGGCAAGAAACCTAAAGTTCAACTGAAAGGTTTAATTGGTTCATCGGATGCTTTGGTAGCAGCTTCAGCCTATCAATTACATGTCCGACCTTATGTATTTATATTACCGACGCATGAGGATGCTTCCTATTTTCTTAGTGATTTAGAAAGTCTCTTTGACAAACAAATATTATTTTTCCCATCATCTTATCGCAAAGCTTTTGATTTCACACAGCTCGATAGTGCACATGTACTGCAGCGTGCAGAAACGTTAAGTTCTCTTAATCATACATCTGAATTGCCGCGTATCGTGGTGACGTACCCAGAGGCGATAGCAGAAAAGGTCATTAATAAAGAAGACCTGGAGAAAAATACACTTGCTATTACACAAAATACCAAACTTAGCATCGAGTTTATTAACGAATTCCTCTACGAATACGATTTTGAACGTGTAGACTTCGTGTATGAACCTGGTCAATTTGCGATTCGCGGTGGTATCGTTGATATTTTCTCTTTCTCTAACGATTTGCCTTACCGTATCGAATTTTTTGGTGATGAGATAGAAAGCATTCGTACTTTCGATATTGAGACACAGCTTTCCGTAAGCAAGATTCATACAGTAACCATCGTCCCGAATGTGCAAGCGAAATTTCTGACTAATAATCATATATCCCTACTGGAATATATTGATAAAGATGCGGTAATATGGCTTAAGGATGTTCAATTTACATTAGATGTCATACTAGATGGCTATAAGAAAGCTTCACAATTATGGAAGGCCCTTTCAGAAGCAGATCTCAAAAGCAACCCTGATTTAATAGACCCAAGATTTACTTTTACAGATGATAAGAATTTTGGTTCATTGTTATTTGACTTTCCAAATGTAGAGTTTGGCAAACAATTCTTTTTCAAGCCAGATGGAGTATTACAGTTTGATACACATCCACAGCCATCATTTAACAAAGATTTTAACTTATTGATTCACAACTTCAAAGAGAATGAATCAAAAAAGATCAAAAATCTCATTTTCTCGGATTCGACAAAACAGGTAGAACGCATCTATGCAATACTTGACGACTTAGACAAATCAGTTACGTTTACACCGATCTATCAAGCACTTCGTGAAGGATTTCGCGATGATAATATTAAGCTTGCATGCTACACTGATCATCAGGTGTTTGATAGATATTATAAATACAAACGTAAAAAAGGGTACGAACGTTCGCAAGCTATTACCTTGAAGGAACTGCGCGATCTCAAACCTGGTGATTATATTACACACATCGATCACGGTCTAGGTAAATACGCTGGACTTGAGAAAGTAGATGTGAATGGTAAGACACAAGAGATGATACGCCTGGTCTATGCGGACAATGACCTATTGTATGTGAATATCAATTCACTAAATAGAATCTCTAAATACTCTGGCAAAGAAGGTTCTATTCCAAAAATGAATAAACTTGGAACAGATGCTTGGGACAAATTAAAGAAAACCACAAAGAAAAAGGTTAAGGACATAGCGCGTGACCTCATCAAACTATACGCACAGCGCAAAGCACAGACTGGTAATGCATTTAGTCCTGACACCTACTTACAAAATGAATTAGAAGCTTCATTTATATATGAAGACACTCCAGACCAAGAGAAAGCTACTGCTGACGTAAAACGTGATATGGAATCGCCGCATCCAATGGATCGACTTGTATGTGGTGATGTAGGATTTGGTAAGACTGAGGTAGCTATTCGTGCTGCATTCAAAGCTGTAGCAGATAGCAAGCAAGTCGCTGTACTCGTACCGACTACTATCTTAGCACTACAACACTTCCGTACATTCTCGGAGCGTCTAAAAGGTCTACCTGCTAATATTGATTACATCAATAGATTCAAGACCACTAAACAAATTAAAGACACCTTAAAACGCCTCGAAGAAGGCAAAGTAGATATCATCATCGGTACACACCGCCTAGTGAGCAAAGATGTAAAATTCAAAGATCTTGGCTTAATGATCATCGATGAGGAACAAAAATTTGGGGTATCTGTAAAAGAAAAGCTAAAAGTGATGCGTGCAAATGTAGATTCGCTAACGCTTACCGCAACACCAATACCTCGTACACTTCATTTCTCATTAATGGGTGCGCGTGATTTAAGTATTATATCCACCCCTCCACCCAATAGACAACCTGTGCAAACGGAGCTACACGTATTCAATGAGACATTGATACAAGAAGCAGTATCTTTTGAAATAGACCGTGGTGGTCAAGTTTTCTTTATACACAACCGTGTTGCTGACTTGAAACAACTTGGTGGTATGATTCAAAAACTAGTGCCTGGAGCACGGGTTGGAGTTGCTCACGGACAGCTAGAAGGAGATGATTTGGAAGATGTCATGTTGAGATTCATTAATCACGACTTTGATGTACTCGTTGCTACTACTATCATAGAGGCAGGTCTAGATATACCGAATGCAAATACCATCATTATTAACCATGCACATATGTTTGGCCTTAGTGACTTACATCAGATGCGTGGACGTGTAGGTCGTTCCAATAAGAAAGCATTCTGTTACTTACTGAGTCCTCCGCTATCTACACTGACTCCTGAAGCTTACAAACGCCTATCTGCTATTGAAGAGTTTTCTGAATTAGGCTCGGGTTTCAACGTCGCTATGCGTGATCTGGATATACGTGGTTCAGGTAATTTACTTGGCGCTGAGCAATCAGGATTTATCGCAGAGATAGGTTTCGAGATGTATAACAAAATATTAGACGAAGCTGTTCAGGAATTAAAAGATGATGAATTTGGGGAATTATTTGCAGATGATCAGAATCGTCAATATGTATCCTTTACACAAATTGACACCGATCTCGAAGTGATGATACCAGATGAATATGTGACAAATGTAGCTGAGCGTTATAATTTATATAATGAAATTGGTAAGTTAGAGAATGAGGAGCAACTTGCTTCTTTCCAGAAGGTACTTGAAGATAGATTTGGTCCTGTTCCTCTGCCAATATTCGAACTATTCAATACACTCCGACTACAATGGATGGGTAAAGAGATAGGCTTCGAAAAAATCTCCTACAAAAAGAATACATTGAAGGGTTATTTCTTAAATAATCCAAAATCAAGCTATTTTGAATCCAATCAATTTGGTAAGGTATTAGCTTTTGCACAAGCCAATCCTAGTATCAGTAACTTGAAAGAAGTGAAAGGTCAATTACGATTAGCTATAAGCAACATCAACAATATAGATTACGCAATACATTTACTGAAACAGATGTTATAAGTATATAAAAAAAGGCTATCCCGATTGGAATAGCCTTTTTTTTATCTCAATATTATTTAATTAATAACCAACACCTGTACGTCTAGGCTGACGAATCGCTGGCCATGTGCGGCCCGATCCTTCTGGAATGTTAATACGTTCTCTATTTACTAAATTAGGTTCTTCACTCGCTTTATACGTCATGATAGCAGTTAGAATGACATTATATTTCAAGTCATCAAAAACTAATTTGTCATAAGTATCTAAGTTGGTGTGCCATGTATTGTTGAAATAACCCCATGAAAGTGAACTCAACATAAATGCAGGAACTCCAGCAGCAATAAATGAAGAATGATCTGATCCTCCCTCACTTGGACTACCCGGGAATGTCGTCTGTATATCTTTCGTTATCTCTCTAGGAACGGCAGCCATCCATCTACCAATATAATCATATGAATGCACAAAACCAGACCCGTTGATACGCTCAACACGACCAGTTCCATTATCTAAGTTGAATACCGCTTGTGTTTTTTCTACGATCTCTGGATTGTCTAATACGAAAGAGCGAGAACCATTCAAACCTTGCTCTTCTGATCCCCAAAGTCCAATCAAGATAGTACGTTTCGGATTAGGCAGTATTTGTTTCAATACCCGCGCAACTTCCATCATAGCGATAGTACCAGTACCATTATCTGTAGCTCCAGATCCACCTTCCCACGAATCTAAGTGAGCCGATAAGATCACATATTCATTAGGCTTTTCTGACCCTTTGATCGTAGCAATGGTATTGAATGAAGGTACATTTCCTAAGTCCTTAGAAGATGTCTCTATGCGCAATTTCGGTGTAATACCGTTTTTTGCTAATCTATACAACTCACCGTAGTCTTCCAGAGAAACATCTACAGAAGGAACATCTTGTGTGCGAGCACCAAATATTTTGTTAGCTCCAAATTCCTTCGACCAAAAACTTGAGATAACACCAATAGCTCCAGCTTCTTCTAATTTTCCAGGAATAGAGTTTGCTGATAATCCAGTATTACGAATACTTGTATTGTATACCGTAGTCAAAGAGTCGCGTGTTCTCTTCATCAACTCAAAACTTTCTGGACGAGCATATTCTTGCCAATTATGATCAGGACGACCTGTAGGCTGATACATTGATGTCATTACGTATTTGCCTTTTACAGTTTTCAAGAAAGCTTCAAATTGTGCAACATTTTTGAATTCTGGCATGATCACTACCTCTCCTTCGACTTTTTTACCTTTCGTACTTGGGCTCCATGCAAGTTGTGTACCATGTAGCGTCTTTACCCTAGGGTGTATCATGTCAATATGAGAAATACCTCTTTCCCATCCACGCCACTCTCCGAATTGTTGATTATACGATTCAATACCCCAAGATTGGAATTTTTTCAATGCCCACTCATTAGCTTTGGTCATACCGGGTGTACCTACTAGACGTGGTCCAACCACATCTAATAATTCAAAAGCCAATTGCTCTATTTGTGAATTAGTATTTGCTTCTTTAATGATTTTTTGAATGATAGGGTCTACAGGACGAGCTTCCTCACCGCGCTGGCGAGATTGCCCATAAGCCACTGAAGTGGTCATTAATAATCCTGTCAGCGCCAGACTCACATAAGGACGAGTTAGACTCTTACTTTTTTTGAAAAGATTCATAATATGATAATGATTAGTTGTTAGAATAAAAATAAGAATGTTTTGCGTACAGACCAATAATCCTATCGATAATAATACAAAAGGCTTCCAGATAGAAAGCCTTTTGTATTATTTGATATATTTTTTATTATGATCGCCAATTTTTATATTGATTTATCAAACCATTTGTAGAACTATCATGCGATGTTATTACATCTGCGCTTGCCAGTTCAGGAAGAATCGCATTAGCTAGTTGTTTACCCAATTCTACTCCCCATTGGTCAAAACTAAATACATTCCAGATTATACCTTGAACAAATATTTTGTGTTCGTAACACGCGATTAATGCACCAAGACTACGTGGTGTGATTTGCTTCAGCAAAAACGAATTTGTAGGCCTATTACCTTCGAATATTTTAAAGTTTTTCAGTTTCTCAATCTCTTCAGCAGATTTACCTGTTTGTTGTAATTCGGATACAACTTCTTCTTCTGTCTTACCATTCATTAACGCCTCCGTCTGAGCGAAAAAATTAGACATTAATAGTTGGTGGTGATTCCCAATAGCATTATGTGATATCGCTGGCGCTATAAAATCGCAAGGAATTAACTTCGTACCTTGATGAATTAATTGATAAAATGCGTGTTGACCATTTGTTCCCGGTTCACCCCATATAATTGGTCCAGTTTGATAGTCTACGCGGTTGCCGTTACGATCCACATATTTACCATTACTCTCCATATCGCCTTGTTGGAAATATGCTGCAAACCTATGAAGGTACTGATCATATGGTAAGATGGCGTGGCTCTCGGCATCAAAGAAATTATTATACCATATGCCCAATAAGCCTAAAACAACAGGAATATTTTCTTCAAATTCGGCATCCTTAAAATGAACATCAGCTTCATGAGCGCCCTTTAACAGTTCTTCAAAATTTTCGTAACCAACTCCTAAGGCGATTGATAAACCAATAGCCGACCATAATGAATAACGACCACCTACCCAATCCCAAAACTCAAACATATTCTGTGTATCTATACCAAACTCAGCCACACCCTTCTCATTCGTGCTCAATGCTACAAAATGCTTAGCTACATCGCTCTCCTGAGCACCAGCAGCCAAGAACCATTCTTTCGCAGAGTTAGCATTTGCCATAGTTTCTTGCGTAGTGAATGTCTTAGAGGCAATCAAAAATAAGGTTGTCTCTGGATTGACCTTCTTAAGTGTCTCCGCAATATGTGTACCGTCAACATTAGATACAAAATGTAAATTAAGACGTGTCTTATATGGCTTCAAAGCTTCTGTCACCATCACTGGCCCCAAGTCAGAACCGCCGATACCTATATTTACAACATCTGTTATCTCCTTACCAGTATATCCTTTCCATTCGCCTGTTATTATTTTAGCAGAGAATTCTTTGATATGATCCAATACTGCTTTTACTTTAGGCATCACATCTTCACCATCTACGTATACGGGCTCATCTGAGAAGTTACGTAATGCCGTATGTAACACTTGTCTTCCTTCAGTCTGATTTATCTTCTCTCCTGCAAACATTGCTTGGATTGCTTTATCTAATTGACATTCCTTAGCCAATTGCACCAATAAAGCTAATGTTTGGTCATTGACTCTATTTTTAGAATAGTCTAATAAGATATCTTGGAAATGAATAGTATATTTTTCAAAACGCTCAGGGTCCTCTGAAAAAAGATCTTTAAGTGATTTTTCGTTGATTGATATATAGTGATCTACTAAATATTTGTAAGCATTGGTGGTTGTGAAGTCGATAGTTGGTAACATAAGATAGTCTATTTATAATTCAAATATAATAATACTACTTGAAAATCATGTTGTTCAGGGAGTTCTAAAATATTTAATAACCATAGACAACTACTATATTGTCTTTCAAATCCGCTTTTAACTTGTTACTTTTGGGAATGACCAAAGAACAAATTCAAGACTTGAGGGATAGAACTACTTCCCTAAGGAGGCATCTTTGACATCGATGCGAAAAAAGCAGAGATTGATAATTACACAGAGATAACCTTACGTGCAGATTTTTGGGATCAACCCAAAGAGGCAGAAAAAGTATTGCATGCTATTAAAAATCTCAAAGTATGGACAGAGCACTATGATAAAGTAGTATCTGCAGTAGAGGATTCAAGTATCATGTACGAGTTTTATCAAGCAGGAGACGCTACTGAGCAAGATGCAGAAGACCAGTACAGAGTTGCCCTTACAGACGTAGAAGAGCTGGAATTTAAGAATATGCTTAGCGCTGAAGAAGATCAGCTAGACGCCATTCTTCAAATCACAGCGGGCGCTGGTGGAACAGAATCATGTGATTGGGCCGCTATGCTGATGCGCATGTACATCATGTGGGGCGAGAAGCACGGTTGCAAGGTGACAGAGCAAGATTACCAAGAAGGTGATGTCGCTGGTATTAAGACAGTGACCCTACAGATATCTGGCGAGTTCGCTTACGGTTACTTAAAAGGTGAAAATGGTGTTCATCGACTTGTAAGAATCTCCCCATTTGATTCTAATGCTAAACGTCATACTTCATTCGCATCCGTATACGTTTATCCATTAGTAGACAATAATATTGAGATAGACGTTAAAGACTCCGAATTAGAATGGGATACATTCCGCGCTGGTGGTGCTGGTGGTCAGAATGTCAACAAAGTAGAGACGGCAGTACGACTGCATCACAAACCGACAGGGATTATTATTAAAAATCAAGAGTCGAGATCACAATTACAAAATAAGGAAAATGCACTACGATTATTGAAATCTCAATTGTACGAAATCGAAATGCGCAAGCGTGAGGAAGCTACTGCAGCTATCGAAGGCTCTAAAAAGAAAATTGAATGGGGATCGCAAATTCGTAACTACGTACTGCACCCATATAAATTAATTAAGGATTTAAGAACTGGTACAGAGACATCTAACACACAAGCTGTCTTAGATGGAGACTTAGATACATTCTTAAAAGCTTATTTAATGGAATTCGGAGGCTAAGACTTCACGATGATAAAAAACAAAAAAGAGGCTGATTCATATGAATCAGCCTCTTTTTTGCTTAAAAAATATTATTGTGACTAGAAGCTATTCTTCCACATCATACTTTCAACAGGGCGCAATGTCTTGTTGTTGTACTTAGCATTTCCTTTACTATTATACTTTGTCTGAATCTCCCCCTCTACTACAAAATAGATCAACTGACCGATCGGCATACCAGCATAAACACGTACGGGCTGCGCTACAGAGATTTCTAAAGTCCATGTATTACAAAATCCCACATCGCCTTTACCAGCAGTAGCATGAATATCAATACCCAATCTACCTGTACTAGACTTGCCTTCTAAGAAAGGAACATGGCCATGTGTCTCTGTATATTCAAGAGTTACACCTAAATAAAGCTTACCAGGTTGTAACAAGAATCCTTCAGCAGGAATCTCAAAATGTACAATCTCATTATGCTTCTTCGCATCTAAAGCTTCATCTTTATAGGTTGCCAAATATTTCCCTAAGTGTACATCGTATGAGTTCGTTCCAAGACATTCTATGTCAAATGGCTCAATGACGATGCTACCTTTATCTATTTCTTCAAGTATACGTTTATCGGATAAAATCATTGTTCAATATATAAGCAGCTAGCTCATGGCTAGACAGATTTCAAAAATACAGTATTGCCCACTTCAAAGCAAGTATTTATTCCCTTGAATAGATCATTCAACAAAAAAGCCAACTAAATGTTGGCTTACAATACGCTATGGAATATCAAGAATGACCTCTAAAAATTTACCTTCTTCTTCACTATCTTCGAAGGACAATTTTACATGTCGTGGTTTACCCCATTGTTTTTTCCAGTTTGGAGTCACCACACGTAGAGATACGGGCACATCTTGCTCCAATAAATAATGTATATAATTTTGACGATGGGCTACATCCACCAATATTCGACCCATCTTCATAGATTTGTAGAGATATGGAGTACCTTGAGAGTCTACAAGACCTGATGCAAATGTATTCAACTTGAACTCTCGCGCGTTCTTTTTATAAGATATGAGGAACAAATCTACTACTGCAGAGTCTCCCTTTACACTTACTTCACGTATATCAATCTGTATATCATCGACGACAAATGGTTCTGGTTCTATTGTCGATTGGGCAAGGGTAGTCATACTACACATTACCAACATACACCATATTGCTAGTATTCTTTTCATTATCGTAAACGATCCGCAGATTTTATCAATTTCTCATCATTTCGAATACCACCAATAGCCATAGCTAGAAAGATAATAGATACAGGCAATAAAAAAAATCCAACACCTATATTTTGTGCACCGACAGATTGCGAAATTGTAGCTAAGATTGATGATGCAGATGAATAAATCCAAACACCGAATAAAGCAATGAAGACGATTTCAAGATAAATAAGCTTTAATTGTAATTTTCGGTTATTGTATAGAAAAATCGTAGCCAATGGAATCACTGCTAATACTACTGTAGCTATCGACTGTAATAGAAAGCTTTCTTGTTTGACAGCTTCATTATTGACTGAAGAATAGCTTCCCGTCACGAATAGTTTTTTTCCGAGACCGACTAGATCTATATAATTCAAATAAGGAAACACAAATAGTCCTAACAAGATTACGGCAGCTAATAGCAACCAAATAGTTTGAATACGTTGTATCATAATTGTTGTCTAGAATTTTAATACTTGCACAAATATAATATAAACCACATAATTATAGCTTTTGTTCGGTGTTATTCTCAAAGACTATATTTTACTATCTTTGTTAGGTGAGCGATAAGAAAAGATATTTTTTAGAAATAGCCTATGATGGTACTGCCTATCACGGGTGGCAAGTACAACCCAATGCTGTGGCAGTTCAAGAGAAATTAAATTACGCATTGGCCACATACCTGAGAGAAGATGTGGAGACAATAGGTGCTGGACGAACAGATACTGGCGTACATGCTAGACAGTTGTATGTACACTTTGACTCTTCTAATCCAAAATTGGCTGCAGATCCTGCACGCGCTATGCATTCGTTGAATGCGTTAATGCCTTATGATATTGCTATCAATAGAATCTTAGATGTCCACGATGATGCACATGCAAGATTCGACGCTATCGAGCGTTCTTATGAATACCATATACACACCAAGAAAGATCCATTTTTGATCAATAAGAGTTGGTACACCCGAGATGTACCTGATATTGTCAAGATGAATGAAGCTGCACAGCTACTATTGGGTACCAAAGACTTCGAATGTTTCAGTAAATCACATACACAAGTATTCACCAACATTTGTACGATTAAAGAAGCTAAATGGGTACAAGATGGAGAAGGATTCGTATTTCATATCACTGCTGATCGATTTCTTCGCAACATGGTCCGCGCTATTGTAGGTACATTGTTAGAAGTCGGGATAAAAGGCAAACCTATATCCTTTGTAGAAGAGGTATTAGCTAGTAAAAATCGATCTAAAGCAGGCGTATCTGTCCCAGCACATGGCTTATATTTAACAAGAATAATTTATCCATATTTATAAAAATAAAATTTTGAAACAGGACAAAATATCAGGAAATGCATACGATAGTAAATTACTAAATCGTCTGGCTAAATATATTCGCCCTTATCGTACTATATTTTGGATTTCTGTAGTATTGACTGTTTTACTTGCTGCTGTAGCTCCTGCCCTACCTTTGTTGATAGAGTATACGTTAGATAAATACATCTTAAGTAACCAATATGAAGGATTGAGCACTATGCTGATATTGATGCTAGGATTGCTCATTGCGCAGACTATCATTCGTTATTTTCATACGCTCATGACCAATACGCTTGGTCAATCTGTCATACGTGATATAAGAATTCAAATATTTAACCATATTACCCAACTTAGACTTAAATATTTTGACAATACACCCCTAGGTAGACTTATCACACGAACCATATCTGATTTAGAGACAATTGCAAATATATTCTCCGAAGGACTTATTCAGATTATTGGCGATTTATTACAGCTGATCGTTATTCTTGGTGTAATGTTCTATACGGATTGGCGGTTAACTTTAGTGGTCCTCGTACCTATGCCATTGATGATAGGTGCGACCTATGTATTCAAAGAAGCTATGAAATCTGCATTTCAAGGTGTGAGACTGTGGGTCTCCAACCTGAATACATTTTTACAGGAGCATATTTCGGGGATGGCTATCATCCAGTATTTTGCTCGAGAAGAACAAGAGTATAAGAAGTTCGAAGTCAATAATAGGGAACACCGAAATGCGCATATCCGTGCCAATTGGTATTTTTCAATATTTTTCCCTGTACTTGAGATCATTGTAGCGATAGCTACGGGTCTACTTGTATGGTATGGTTCTAAACAGATTATCGCAGATGTCATATCACCCGGAGTCGTAGTGGCTTTCATCATGTATATCAATATGATATTCCGCCCTATTCGTGAACTGATCGACAAATTTAATACTCTACAGATGGGTATGGTATCTGCAGAGCGTATATTCGAGGTGTTAGACACGAATGAATTCACGCCCAATACAGGCACATATCAACCTGAAACGATCAAAGGAGAGATTGAATTCAGAAATGTGTGGTTTGCATATAACGATGAGAAATGGATTTTGAAGAATGTAAGCTTCAAAGTGAATCCTGGAGAAACTCTCGCCCTAGTAGGTGCCACAGGTGCTGGTAAATCATCAACGATTAATATCTTAAGCAGATTTTACGAAATTCAAAAAGGGCAAATTCTATTAGATGGTGTAGATATACGCGAGTATGAACTGTCTTATCTTCGCAAAAAGATTTCTACTGTCCTTCAAGATGTATTCTTGTTTTCTGATACGATCAAGAATAACATCACACTTAATGATCCTAGCATCGATATGAAAGACATCATTGATGCAGCCCAAAAAGTTGGAGCATATTCATTCATACAACGTCTACCGGAGGGCTTTGACTACAAAGTACAGGAACGTGGCGCAACACTATCAGCGGGCCAAGCACAGCTCGTCTCGTTTATTCGAGCATTGGTGAATAATCCTACGATACTTATATTGGACGAAGCTACCAGCTCTATCGATACGGAGACCGAACAAATGATTCAATCTGCTATAGATAGCTTGATGGAAGGCCGTACAGCTATCGTGATAGCACACCGACTTTCCACCATACAGAAAGCAGATAAAATTATAGTATTAGAAAAAGGTGAAATCATGGAAATTGGATCACACCAAGAGTTATTGCAAATAGATGGCTACTACAAAAAACTGTATGATTTACAGTTTAATTCCAATGGAATATAGAATACTAAGGTGTTGTTTTTGATTTCTCGAATCTTTCCTATCTATAATTAAGTTGAGAATAGATAACTAGAAAAATAATATTAACCCAAAATTTGGATATATGGAAATAATTGGAGAGTGACAATTAAGCTACCTTATCTGTTTCAAGTCATATTTACTTCTCAAAAGCACTATTAATAAATAAAAAAATCCGCTCAATATACTTGAGCGGATTTTTTTATTGTATTGTTAACCTTAGTTTAAACCACGTTTTTTCATTAAGTGAATTGGGTCTGGATCTTTACCACGGAATGCCTTGTATAGATCTGCAGGATTTCCTGTACCACCCTTTTCAAGAATGTTTTTACGGAAAGACTCGGCAGTAGCAGGATCAAAGATTCCTTTCTCTTTGAATGCCGCATACGCATCTGAATCTAATACTTCAGCCCAGATATATGCATAGTAACCTGCTGAGTAACCTCCTGAAAAGATGTGTTGGAAATACGTACTTCTGTAACGAGGGATAATCGCATCAATCAAACCAATTTTAGACATTGCATCTGCTTCAAATTTATCAGCATCTACAGTGATTGGAGAAGTGATAGCATGGTAGTTCATATCTAATAAAGATGCTGAAACATATTCAGTCGTAGCAAAACCTTGATCAAATGTGCCCGCATTTTCCATCTTAGCGATTAACTCATCAGGAATAGCTTCACCAGTTTGATAGTGTTTAGCATAAGTTTTTAATACTGCTGGATCTGCAGCCCAGTTTTCCATGATTTGTGACGGTAATTCAACGAAATCACGTGAAACAGATGTACCTGCTAGTGAACGGTATTTTACATTAGAGAATAAACCATGTAAAGCATGTCCAAACTCATGGAACAATG
The DNA here is from genome assembly GCA_045629405.1 of Sphingobacterium sp. Lineage (GTDB taxonomy): Bacteria > Bacteroidota > Bacteroidia > Sphingobacteriales > Sphingobacteriaceae > Sphingobacterium. The sequence goes on from JAZQRD010000120.1 coordinate 25,126, forward strand.
TAGATGCCTCATCAAAAGTCAATAAAGCAGGTGTATCGCCTACTGGCTTTGTGAAATTACATACGATCGAGATTACTGGAGCGACACGTTTGCCATCTTTAGTAGACTGACCACGGTATGAAGTCATCCATGCTCCACCACGCTTAGATTCACGTGGGAAGAAATCAGCATATAACAAACCTAAGTGTGAGCCATCCTTATCTTTTACTTCGTATACTTCTACTTCTTCATGATATGTAGGAACATTGTTTAAAGCTACAAATGTGATACCCCATAATTTATTTGCTGTTGCAAATGCACCTTCACGTACAGAAGCCAAACTAAAATAAGGTTTAATCTCTTCCTCGTTCAATGCAAAACGATTCTTACGAATTTTCTCTGCGTAATATCTCCAGTCATAAGGAGCTACTTTGAACGTATCTTGCGCAGCATCGATCTCTTTTTGAATATCAGCAGCTTCTACTTTTGCTTTAGCTAATGCTGGAGTCCAAATTTTATTTAATAAAGCTGATGCGTTTGCAGGATTTGCTGCCATAGCCTCCTCTAGTACATAAGCTGCATGAGATGAGTAACCTAATAATTTAGCTTTTTCTAAACGTAAGTTTGCGATTTTGATTAAGCTTTCTTTGTTATCGTGATCATTTCCATTATTACCACGCATCTGATAAGCATTCCAGATTTGCTTACGCAATTCTCTATTATCTGCATATTGCAAGAAAGGCATTACTGATGGATTAGACAATGTAAAGACCCATTTACCTTCTTTTCCTTTTGCTTTTGCTACATCAGCAGCAGCAGATTTCAATGCTTCAGGCAATCCAGCTAAATCTTCTTCTTTTTCTACTACTAATTCATAAGCATTAGTTTCAGCTAATAAATTTTGACCAAATTGAGTTGTCAATACAGATAACTCTGCATTAATTTTTTTCAATTTTTCTTTATCATCATCCGAAAGATTAGCGCCTGAACGTACGAAACCTTTGTACGTCTCTTCTAATAATTTTAAATCTTCTTCATCTAAACCAAAGTTTTCTTTCGTGTCATATACTGCTTTAACACGCGCAAATAATTGCGCATTCAATTTGATACCGTCGCTATGTGCTGATAGCAATGGTGCTAAATCTTTAGCGATTGCTTGAATCGTATCATTCGTATTTGCCGAATTCATGTTGAAGAATACGGTAGATACATTACTCAATAAAGAACCTGCATTTTCTAACGCTACAATAGTATTTAAGAATGTAGGTTGTTCCTTAATATTGACAATACTGTCAATCTCTTGATTGTGTTTTTCCAACGCTTTAGTGAAAGCCGGTCTAAAATGCTCGTCTTTTATCTTATCAAAAGGGGGAACATTAAACGGTGTTTCGTAATCAGCTAATAAAGGATTCTCTGATTGAGCTAACTTCTCGCTATTACAACCGACAAACATCGATGCAACAACTAAAAATGGAATGAAAGACTTTTTATTCATTACAATTTATTTTGTTTCAAAATTTATTCAACACAAATGTAAGCAATATTTAATGCAAAATATTCATTGAAGGTGTCACATTCGTGACAAGTTGCACGACTAATTAACTAAAAATCTAAAATAATGGTACTCACCGATTATTTGTCTGTACTCGCCGAATAAAACTTATCTACAGAGATACGTGTTAGTAGATTCGCAGCAAATAATATAATAATGAATTCATTTAAAGAATTTTTTTGGAAATGTGCAGGTGTTCACCGTGATACATTAGTTCGCTACCCAGAGGAACATAGTAAGTATGTCAGTATCGGTGCTACGGTTTTCTTTACAGGCCTATTTGCTGCATTAGCAGGTGGATATGCAATGTATTTTGTGTTCTCAGGCACAGATTATGCTATTTTATTAAGCTTAATATTTGGTATTATTTGGGGACTAGCAATCTTCAATCTCGATAGATATATCGTATTAAGCATAGATAAAACCAAAGGTGGTTGGAAACAGTTTTTACAAGCACTACCTCGTATTCTACTCGCCATATTAATTGGCTTAGTAATCTCACGACCATTAGAACTTAAGATTTTTGATAAAGAAATTCGCGAGCACTTACGTAAGGAATATTTAATAAAGCAGCAGGCTGCTATAGATACGCTAAATAACACATTTGAACATAAATATGGTTTAGAATACACGCAGTTAAATAATTTGCGCGCAGAAGCCGATTCGCTTGACAGCTATATAAAACACGCTCGTCAACAGCTAAATCATGAAATCTTCGGAACAAAGACAGCAGAAACCTCTGGTAAAATGGGCTTTGGTCCATATGCTAAGATGAAAGATGAACAATTGAAAAAGCAAGAAATACAATTGGATACTATTCGCGCACATATTTTCAGCAAAGAAACTGAGTTGTCCAAAAGAAAGTTATCCGAAGGAATAATGGACCAACAAATATTAACAGATTCAAAATTAGATAGCGCAATTCAGATTGCTGGATTTGCTGATCGAAATGCTGCGCTGAGCAATCTTCACAAAAAACATGATGGTACGACTGAGACTTCTACTCAATATGCCGTAATCTTTATTACAGCTCTATTCGTATTCTTTGAATGCTTACCGGTATTGGTAAAACTGATGTCTGGCACGGACACATACGATATTGCTATTGCCCATCAACGCACAATACATAATTTTGAATCAGCATCTGACGTCGATGTAGAGAAAAATGCGTTGAACCAGCTTGTTCCTGAACGTACTGAAGCGGCAATCCAACGTAGACGCGATCAACTTCATAATAAGTTCATAAATCCAATAGATTAAAATGTTATTGCTAAAGTTTTGTTAATTTGGCAGAATATTGCCAATAATATTAGCATGAATTTAAAAAACATCACTTTAGCAATAACGCTATTAGTTGTAGGCTACAATGCTACAGCTCAAGAAAAACGTGGCAGAACACGTGATTTTGGAATCGAAATAGGTATTCTACCGACAGGTCAATACAATGCTATCACTGACGTACCAGGTGTCAAAGTTGGGCATACAACCTTAATAGAGGGAAAAGAAATCCGTACTGGTGTCACTGCTATCATACCTCATGAGGGTAACATTTTTCAACAAAAGATTCCTGCTGCTATCTATGTAGGAAATGGCTTTGGAAAATTAATGGGTGTATCTCAAGTTGAAGAACTAGGTAATATCGAGACACCAATACTTTTGACAAATACGTTAAATGCTCCTAAAGTCGCTGACGCTTTAATAGAGTATATGATTCAATTGCCAGGCAATGAAAAAATTAAATCTGTCAACAGCATAGTCGGTGAGACCAATGATGGAGGCTTGAATGATATTCGTGGTAGACATGTACAAAAAGAGCACGTTTTCAATGCCATTCATAACGCAGCTTCGGGCCCCGTCCAAGAAGGAAATGTCGGTGCAGGTACCGGAACTGAATGCCTTGGGTTTAAAGGAGGAATCGGAACCGCATCACGCAAATTACCTATTTCAAAAGGCGGCTATACAGTAGGTGTACTGGTACAGACAAATTTTGGTGGAGTATTAGACATTAATGGTGCTCCAGTTGGTAGAGAACTGAATAACTTTTATATGCGTGATCCGAAGAATCAATACAAAGCAGATGGTTCTTGTATGATTGTGATAGCGACTGATGCCCCTTTATCCTCTCGTAATCTTAAACGCTTAGCAAAGCGCACATATTTGGCATTTGGTAATGTCGGATCATTCTCTTCAAATGGAAGCGGTGACTATACTATTGCTTTCTCTACCCACGAAGGGCTTCGCATTCCATATGATTCCAAAGAAATTGCGCTAGCTTCTGAAGAAGTTAGCAACGATCATATGTCTCCCCTATTCTTGGCTGCTTGGGAAGCTACTGAGGAGGCCATACTTAACTCTATGTTTATGGCTGAAGATATGACTGGACAGCAAGGTCGCACAGTAAAAGCATTACCAATACAAGAAACATTAAAAATTCTGAAAAAATATAATGTATTAAACCATGGAAAACTACCTAAAGCTATTGAGAAGTAATCTTTCCCTGATTATTATATTATGTCTCTATTGGAGTAATACTACAGCTCAACATAGCGAAGTATTAACTATTGCTTCTAGACACGGTATACCAGGAATACAACTTGTGCACACGCGTAATGGTGAGGTAGACAGCTATGTATTTGGTGTTAAAAAATATGGCGAGCTAGATACTATTAACACTAAGACTGCTTTTCAAGCAGCATCCCTGACGAAAGTAGTAGCTGCATATACATTTTTTAAATTAATGGATCGTGGGATTATAGATTTGGATACACCATTATATTCATACTATCCCTATGATCGCTTGGCTAATACACCAAATAAATCGCTTATCACAGCTCGCATGGTATTGACACATCGCTCTGGTCTATTAAATTGGGAAGGAGACGTACCATCTGCTGCATGGCGAGCTACACCTTTGACACTTCAGTTCGTACCTGGTGAAGCTTATCTATATTCGGGAGAAGGATTTTATTTTTTGCAAGAAACCCTGGAACACCTTACTGGCAAATCATTCCAACAGCTCGTTGAAGAGGAAGTATTAAAACCATTTGGAATGGCCAACTCTCAAATTGTATGGAAAGAAATATTAGCATCAAATGCCGCATTTGGGCACTATAGCTTAGAAAAACCGCGTCGATTGGGCAAATATATGAAGTCAAATGCAGCTTATACACTCTATACAACAGCTGAAGACTACACGAAATTTATTCAAAAAGCATTATTCGAAGGTAAAGGACTAAAAACGAGTACTCATCAACTGATGATATCAAAGTCTTCTGAAGCCCAACGTGACAAAGAATATTCACAAGACGATAGCCATGTACCTTGTGCACTCGGATTTCGTTTGCAACTCAACGAAGCAGGGACAGCGTATTGGCATACGGGGTCAAATCCAGGATTCAGATGCTTTTTCATTGCATACCCACAAACAAAAGAAAGCCTCGTAGTGTTTATGAATTCAGATACGGGATTACCTACTATGCATGATTTCTTACGTCAATATATTGGCGAAAACCAAAAATTTTGGGCTTTCGATTGGAGACAAGGTGAACTCGATTAAAAAATAAAAATATGATAGGAATAGTTGGAGGCGTCGGACCATTGGCTGGTGTCGACATTTTAAAAAAAATAATAGAAGAGACTGTCGCAGTGAAGGATCAGGACCATCTGCCTGTTTTACTATCCTCACAACCACATCGCATCGCCGATCGGACTAAATTTCTTTTAGGACTTGAAGCTGTAAATCCTGCAATTGCATTAGCGGAGATAATTCAAGAATTAGCGCAAGCAGGCGCTACAGTTGTAGCAATTCCCTGCAATACCGCACATGCTCCACAGATATTTGATGTTGTAAAGGAGGAATTAGCGAAAAAGAATTGTACTGTTAAGTTACTTAACCTTATCGAAGAAACCGCTCAATATATTTTGCAAACAATGGGCAATATATCTGTCGGCGTATTGAGCACCACTGGTACAAAAAATGCTGGATTGTATAGACATATTCTTAACCAAAATAACCTCACGACGGTAGAGCCTGAGGATGAATTACAAGAAGCTGTTCATGCAGCTATATACGACGAAAATTATGGTATCAAAGCCATATCTTCGCCTGTGACTAATCGAGCTAGACAAGAACTTATTAACGCAATTGCTGAATTAAAAAATCAAGGTGCACAAGCTGTCGTATTAGGATGTACAGAACTTCCACTTGCATTGCCAGAAAAAGAAAATGCTGGAATTCAATTGATCGATCCCAATAGAATCCTAGCAAGATCTCTTATACACGCCTTAGATCCTGCAAAATTAAAGTCATTGGATTAAACCTTAGGAAGAATCTTTAATCTTATAGATATAACATAATTTGAAAACATATGAAGATGTTCAGACAATTAAGCAAAAATGTATCGCTCTTAGTAGTATTCATGATGACAATATCTTTTTCGATGGCACAGACATTATTAAAGCAAAATACAGATATATTTCCAGCACCGGAAAAAGGCTATAAAAAGTTGGTTATTGAAGTTCCTCACTCAACGCAAGATGACAATAAGAAAATTGAATTTACCGTAGGTAAGTGGATGGACGTGGATGGATGTAACTATTATAACTTAATGGGTACGCTAGAGAATAAAGATCTTGCAGGATGGGGATATAACTATTATGTATTTAAGACAGATGGACAAGTGACTTCTACTATGATCGGTTGTCCTGATGCAAAAAGTCGTAACATATTTGTAAGCGCTCAGCCAGAATTCGTTCGTTACAATGGTAAATTACCTATCGTAGTATACGTCCCAGAAGAATACGAAGTTCAATTCAGAATATTCAAAGCTGAACCAGATGTGTATATCGCTGCTGAAGACAAAAGCTCTAACAAGAAATAATTAATATAGCTCATATTCAAAAGCAGCTTTCCCTAAATAGGAAAGCTGCTTTTTACTTACTAGATTCTGTTTATTTCTATTCCCATCCCGGATTTTGACCTAGATTAGGATTTATTAGACGGTCAGATTCAGGTATTGGGTATAAGTAATATTTATCATGCCAAACCCTAGGAATATTTGACAACCAAGTGATTTCACCATAAGTTCCATTAGTTAGTTTATATGGATTAGGTGTAGATGTAATCGATGGTTCTACATTTATATACGAAACTCCTGATAATCTATTTGTAGGATTAATCGTGTAGAATGATACGTCAGGTTTATTGTCTTCATTCAAGTCAATCAACGTATTTACAGCTGGGACATAGATTCCATTCCATGCTAGCTCCATCAATTTACCCTTTTTCCATCGAATGATATCTTGAAATCTCAGTCCTTCAAAAACTAATTCGATCCCACGTTCTCTCCTGACCTCCATTAAAATAGGATCAGAGATTTCAGAAAAATAATTTTGCTGCAAATATGGATCAATTCGAGTTGGTAATGCAGTCGTACCATTAATAATCCCAGCACGCTGTCTTAGCGCACCAATAGTCTTAGACCATCCTTCATTTGTCAATTCACCCAATTCTGCAGCAGCTTCCGCATAATTCAACAATATTTCAGCATATCTAAATATCGGTATGGAATTATCATTCCTACTTCCACTATCATAAAAAACATTATCAAGTGTCCACTTGATAGGATGATATCCAGTGAATGTATAAGAAAATAATGGTGGTGAAACTTCCTGAACTCCTCCATTGACTCTTGCGTAATCTTTTACACGAATAGTTTGAGAGAGTCTCAAATCTCTATTTTTAACTTCATCCTTAAATTCTAATGTTTTATAATTAGCATTATCAGTAAATGGAGTTCCATCAATATTTAAATACGTATTTATGAAGGTTCTAGTAAGACTAGCTCTATCTCCATATGTTGCGCTTGTCCAATACCAATTTGCATCATGGTATAAAGAAAGTTTATCATCATACACATTTGCTAATATTACCTCATTAGAATTTACAGATTGACTAATGAACAAATCTCTATACGATTTCTTGCTATCACTAGCAATATTTAATGCAAAACTAGACTCATTCATTATACGCTCGGCTGAATTTTTAGCTTCCTTAAACCAAAAAGCTGATGTACTTGACAGATTATATTCAGTATGATATTTTCTAAACGTCGCTTCAAACAACGCTACTCTCGATTTTAGTGCTAAGGCTGCATATCTAGTTATGAGTGTTCGAGATGGATCATTTGTAAGTGTAATATGATCAATTGCAAAATTTAAATCTGACAATATAGAGTCCATCACTAATGTTCTTGAATCTCTACCTTGATACAACTTTTCTTCTGTTACATCATAAGTTTTCCCAATCCATGGAACATCTCCAAATCGAACGACTTTTTGAAAATAAAATAGAGCTCTGAAAAATTTGGCTACGCCTATATAATTATTTCTAATCTCTTGACTAATCGTCGGATTTGTACAATTCTCGATAAAGTAATTAATATTTCTTAGATCCGTCCATGTCCAACCACTACTTTGTCTCGCAGAATACGCTCCATCTCTTAGAAATTCAGGAACTTCTCTTCGTGCTGTATAATCTGCCATGGCATCTCCTCTTTGTATAGCATCTGCATTAGGCAACATGTTGTATAATGAGTATATATATAGCTCTAATCCTTTTTCACTTTTAAAAACAGCATCTTTGGTAACAGACGCTTCAGGTGTTTGCTCTAATTTATTACATGAGAACAATAGTATGATGTTAAATAACATACAACTAATTACTAACCTGAATTTGTTTATGGTTCTTCTTTTAATTATTTGATTTTTCATAAATAATAACAATTAGAAAATAATTGATAATCCAACAGCATAACTTTTCATTATAGGATAGTTATAAGCATCTCCTGAGTTTCCAGATGTCAATACTAAATCTGACTTTCCTGTACTTTCAACGTCAATATCTCTTGTTAATTTATAAAATGGAGAGTATGACCATAGATTTTCACCAGACACGTATATTCTCGCACTTTGAATTTTAGCTCTACTTAACCAATCCTTGGGAAGATTATATCCAAATTGAAAATTTTTCAAACGGATATATGCCGTATTTTGTAAATATTTTGTTTGTACAGCTGTAAGTGTACCTTGGCTATTCGAAGCTAATCTTGAACGATATCTAGGGAAGTAAGCATTAGGATTATCTTCTGACCATATATTGCCTAGTTGATATTGTAACGGATCTCCATATGGTCTATTATATTGACCCCAAAATGTATTTGCTTCTGCGCTAGGATACCAGTTCTGCTTTCCTACACCTTGGAAAAATGCACTAAAGAAGAAGTTCTTCCAATCCGCTCCTAGATTAACTCCAAATCTATATCTAGGCTCATTATTACCTATTATTTTTCTATCACCAGGTGAGGTTAGAGTATTGTCACCGTTATTAATTACTCCATCATTATTTAAATCTGTAAATTTTATATCGCCAGGAGCCCAGGCCCCTGTAGATGTAGATCTGAATATAGTTTGTTTTGGAGAGTTAGCTATATCGTCTTCAGATACGAAGAAACCTGCTGTTTCATATCCCCAAATTTCGCCAATTTGCTGACCTACATAATAATCGTTGAGACGCATCTCAGGATTATTATATTTCAATATGACAGCTTTATAATCAGATAACACTAGGCGAACATTATATGAGAATGGCGATGTCTCACCTTTAAAAGTATCTTTCCATGCCAGAGATGCTTCCCATCCTGTAGTTTTCAAATCTGCATAATTCCCTTTAGGTGATTCTGCACCGAATACTGCAGGAAGTGTAATACCCTTGGTGAACATATCTGTTGTTTTCCGCACATATGCGTCTGCTGTGAAATTTAGCTTATTCTTCAACATGGTTAAGTCTACACCAATATTTTGAGTGGTAGAAGTCTCCCATGTCAACCCATCCGGTATAACATTAGGATTTCTAGTTGTTTGAGGCCGTAGACCATTTATAATTCTTCCGCTTTGACTAATATTCAATTGCTCTAAGAATTGATACGAATTGATATTTCCATTACCTAATGAACCATAAGATGCTCTAATCTTAAAATCTGAGATGATATCAGTAGGCACATTCCATAAACGTTCATTATTTATTCTCCATCCTACCGAAATAGAAGGAAAAAAGGCAAATCTTTGATTAGTTGGAAACTTGGAAGATCCATCGTATCTCCCATTTACTTCTAATAGATATCGATCACTATATCCATAATTCAATCTGAAAAAACCGCCCATGACATTCCATCTTTCCCATCCTCCCTCTGGAACGATAGATTGTCCTAATGCTAGATTCAGGTCGGTAGCATCTTCAAATATCAAACCATTTCTTTGAGTTGATGACGATTTATAGGTTGATAATTCGTAGTTATATCCAGCCATCCCCTTCAAATAGTGGCGACCGAATTGCTCTTCATATTCGCCGTATAAATTATAAGCAATGTATTGCGTCTCTCTATATGTATCTCTTAAATCATTATAGTTAAGACCAACATATTCAATCACTCCCGGCTTACGACTGTACGGTACCGGGACTCTAATTCTTTTTTCATTATTGTCAGTATGCTGAATTGTAAAATCTGTATTAATCCTAAGTTTATTGCTTAAAAATTTAGATCCTAAAGATGTTGTATTTCTTAGTAATCTTCTGTCTGTATCAATACCATTTTTCCCATACCAAAAATCTCCAACTGTATATGCTGCTGAATGAGTTAGCGTACCATCAGGATTGAACATTGGCGCAAGTGGATGACCTTCATCAGCTATGTTTCTCCAAATACCTCCACCTTCTCCTACATTTAATGGATTGTGATATTTGACATTGGAAAAATCACTATTATTATTTAATGTTAACCATGAATATAATTTAATAGATCCTTTCGCTCTCAAATTGTATGTAGAAAAATCATCAGAGTTATATCTAAAAATACCATTTTGACCTACATATCGTCCCGTAACGTAAAAACTGGTCTTATCTCCTCCTCCTGAGAGTCCTATATTATGTTCTTGTGCGAACGTATTGTCTTTATATAATTCACTATACCAATCAGTTGATCCGTAATATACATACTCTCCAGAGACAGGATCTATGTCTACGATTGGTAGAGATGGATCTTGTGATCTTCTCTTCAGTTCTTCAAGATATTCTGCAGAGAACTTCAGCGTTTTATTGACATTCTGTGGAGTCGTGGAATAATTATCCCAAGCTGAAAATGACTCATTAAACATCGATGCCCAAGTATAGCCATCCGTTACAAACTTAGGCCGAGTCGCAGGTAATTTTGATGAAAGATTAGTTGAGTATGTAATACTAGTCCTATCAGCAGTAGGATTTTTTGTAGTAATCAAAACAACTCCAAATGCTCCTCTTGCTCCGTAGATAGAAGCTGAGGCAGCATCTTTTAGTACCGAAATACTCGCAATATCATTAGGGTTTAATAAAGAAGGGTCGCCTTCAACTCCGTCTACAAGCACTAAGGCTGATCCCCCTTGACCAATCGATGTCGTTCCGCGAATGTTAAAGGTTGGAGAGGTTGTTGGTTTTCCGTCCGATGGAACTAAATTTAAATTCGGAACTATACCTTGTAATCCTTGTCCCAGATTAGTTATTGGGCGATTTTCTAATACATCACCTTTAATTTGATCTACAGCGCCTGTAAGATTAACCTTACGCTGCGTTCCAAATCCGACTACAACAACTTCATCAAGTGATGCTAAAGATTCTTTCAAGATTATAGAAATCGGTTTAGTTGAATCAACTCTTGTTTCATAATAATCAAAACCAATCATCTCGACGATTAGAATGACCGATCTTTGATCAAATTTAATCTCAAAATTTCCCTGCTCATTAGTGCTAGTAACTAAGTTAGTATCTTTAAAGCGTATGGTAGCTCCAACTATTGGAGCACCAGAAGCATCAACTACCTTCCCAGTAATAACTTGTTGATTTAGGTTTTGAACTAGCCGTTTATAGTTTAAGGAATTAACTTTAATAAACAACTCTGATTTTGCATCATCCAGTGGAAAACTCAAAGCAAAGATGAATGACAAAGAGAACATTGCATGAGTATTCATAGAAAACCGGCTACGCATACCCATTTTTGAATTGGAGTTCATCATATAGTTTATAATGGTCTAATATTATGGCTACTGCATGACAGAAATTCTTTCCCTCATATACAGTAAGTAATTGGTTATTACTAATATAGTCATATTAGTTGATTCTGTTAGGATAAAAAAATAATAAGTTTATTGTAACTTACTTAAAAAAAAACATACAAAGGCTATGACATATCTTTCACCTTCTGAAATCAAAGTACTATATGATGCTCAAGTAAAGCACAAACATGTTGTAAAAAGCTCGAGTATTAATACTCGAATCAATTGGTTGAAAAATTTACGTGATGCAATCAGTGGTCATGAGCAAGAGATTAAAGATGCTTTATATTCAGATTTTCGTAAGAACCCTCTAGAAACGGATACCACAGAAATATTTGCTACCCTATTGGAAATAAAATCATTCGTAAAGAATCTAGCTAAATGGGCTAAGCCTAAGCGTGTATCAAGTCCATTGATGTTCAAAACCATCGTAGGTAAACTTATAAATGAACCCAAAGGAAATACCCTTCTCATCACGCCCTGGAATTATCCATTTCAGCTACCTATGGTACATTTAGTTGCTAGTATCGCTGCAGGAAATACCGTATTGTTGAAATTGTCAGAATTCTCACCGAATATAAATGCAGTCATAAAAAAAATCATCTCACAGACATTTGAACCAAACCATGTCGCGATTGTAGAAGGAGAAATTGAAGAGACAACGCAGTTGCTGGAACTCAAATTTGATCACATACATTTCACAGGATCTCCTGCTGTTGGGAAGATTATAATGGCTGCTGCTGCCAAGCATTTGACAGATGTAACATTGGAACTGGGAGGAAAGAGTCCATCTTTCATAGACCATACTGTCAATGTTCGCGAAGTCGTAAAAAACCTTATCTGGGCGAAATTTGTCAATATGGGACAGACGTGTATAGCACCTGATTATTTATTGGTAGATGCTAAATTGGAACAAGAATTTGAACAAATTTTCAAAGAAGAAATGGCCGTCGCGTTTGGAGACGATATCATCAGTTCTCCTGATCTCGCGCGCATTATCAACAATAAGCAGTATGATAGATTATATAAGGCCTTAGAAGAGCTAAAAAGCACCGATACAGATTGGGTAATAAAAGGAATTCATATTGAAGATGAATTATTTATACATCCTACTATTATCAAACATATGCCATTAGATGCAAGCGTTATGCAAGAAGAGATTTTTGGACCAATTTTTCCTATCATATATTATAAAGATGTACAAGAAGCGTTAGAAATTGTTTCAGCCAAAGAAAAACCATTAGCATTATATATATTCAGTAAAAGTGACAAATACATCAATCATATATTAGCGAATACTTCTGCGGGAGGTACAACTATTAATGATGCTATGGTGCATATTCTTCATCCAAATTTACCATTTGGAGGAGTGAATAATTCGGGTATTGGCCAATCATTAGGCCTATATGGTTTTAAGGACTTCTCTCATGAGCGTGCAGTGGCTAAAGTTAATATCTTTCCTATGACGAAATTCTTTTGGTATCCATATACCGATACGACTAGAAAACTTGTAAGTATAATGAAGAAATTTTTTGCATAAAAAAAGCCGAGTCAGTGACTCGGCTTCTTTATTTAGTACAATAAGTTATTAAAGCTTATTGGAATTTTTTACCATTTACTTTACGCTCATTCTCTGTTAAGTAGATTTTACGTAAACGGATAGATTGAGGAGTAACCTCGATGTATTCGTCAGCTTGGATATATTCCATACATTCTTCTAATGAGAACTTGATAGCAGGTGCAATACGAGTATTATCATCTGTACCTGAAGCACGCATATTTGTCAATTGTTTACCTTTAACGATGTTAATAGTTAAATCATTATCACGAATGTGCTCACCTAAGATTTGACCTTCATAGATATCTGTTCCTGGATCAACGAAGAATTTACCACGGTCTTGTAATTTATCGATAGAGTATGCAGTAGTTGTACCTTTATCTAAAGAGATCAATACACCATGTAAACGTCCAGGGATAGTACCTTTCCAAGGCTCGTAACCTTTCAAACGGTGTGCCATTACAGCTTCACCAGCTGTAGCTGTCAATACATTGTTACGTAATCCGATGATACCACGAGATGGAATCTCGAATTCTAAGTGTTGCATCTCACCTTTAGTCTCCATGATCAACAACTCACCTTTACGTTGAGTTACTAATTCGATAACTTTACCTGAAACTTCAGCAGGTACATCTACAACTAATACTTCGATAGGCTCACATTTCTTACCATCGATCTCTTTCAAGATTACTTGAGGTTGACCTACTTGTAATTCGTAACCTTCACGACGCATTGTTTCGATCAATACTGATAAGTGAAGGATACCACGACCATATACTAACCATGCATCCGGAGATTCTGTAGGAACTACACGTAATGCTAAATTTTTCTCTAATTCTTTTTGTAAACGATCATGTATGTGACGAGAAGTAACCAATTTACCTTCTTTACCGAAGAAAGGTGAGTTATTAATCGTAAACAACATGTTCATTGTAGGCTCATCAATATTGATTACCTCTAATTGCTCAGGATTCTCGAAATCTGCAATTGTATCACCGATATCAAAACCTTCGATACCAACAACAGCACAGATATCACCACAAGCTACCTCAGCTACACGACGACGACCTAAGCCTTCAAATGTATGTAATTCTTTAACGCGTGATTTAACGACTTTACCATCACGTTTTACTAATGATATAGGTTGGTTTTCTTTGATAGTACCACGAGCTACACGACCAATAGCGATACGACCTACGAAAGTAGAGTAATCTAATGATGTGATTTGCATTTGTAACGTACCCTCAACGAATGGAGATGGTGGGAAGTGATCAATGATAGCATCTAATAATTCAGATACATCTTCTTTTGGTTCTTTCCAATCTGTAGACATCCATCCATTTTTAGATGAACCGTATAATACTGGGAATGCTAATTGCTCTTCTGTAGCATCTAAACTAAAGAATAAGTCAAAAACATTCTCGTAAACCTCTTCAGGACGACAGTTTTCTTTATCTACTTTGTTAACAACAACAAGTGGTTTTAATCCTAAACCTAAAGCTTTTTGAGTTACGAAACGTGTTTGAGGCATTGGACCTTCAAACGCATCTACTAATAACACAACACCATCGGCCATTTTCAAGACACGCTCTACCTCACCACCGAAATCGGCGTGACCAGGCGTATCAATAACGTTAATTTTAACGCCTTTGTATTGAACTGAAACATTTTTAGCAACGATTGTAATACCGCGTTCACGTTCTAGATCATTGTTGTCTAGAATTAAATCACCTGTACCATCATTATCTCTAAAAAGATTTGTGAAATGTAAGATTTTGTCTACTAACGTAGTCTTCCCGTGATCGACGTGAGCGATAATCGCGATATTTCTAATATTTTGCATTGAGCGATAATGTATTATAAAAATTTTGAGGTGCAAAGATAATTATTTTAAGCCTCAAATTTTAGCATTTCAAGATTTTTTTTGAAAAAACCAAATATATTTATTATAAAATTCTGTGCATACAGTCATAATATCATCGATTAAAGCCGATAGACCTATGTTATGTGTGATAATAGTATGCATGTAAATTTTTGATGATTATTTGGTTAAGAAATGAATTGTAAATAAAAAAGCCCTGAAATACAGGGCTTTATTTTCTTTAAAGAATATTTTTTTAGATTATTACACCTAATTCTTTACCTACTTTGGTAAATGCTGCGATAGCTTTATCCAAATGTGCAACGTCATGACCTGCAGAAATTTGAACGCGAATACGCGCCTTTCCTTGAGGCACAACTGGATAATAAAATCCGATTACATAAATACCTTCATCAAGCATCTTAGCGGCAAACTCTTGAGCCAATTTAGCATCGTATAGCATCACCGGAACAATAGGATGAAATCCTGGTTTGATATCAAATCCAGCCGCAGTCATTTTCTCACGGAAATATTTAGTATTAGACTCTAACTTATCACGTAACTCAGTAGTCTCACTCAACATATCTAATACAGCAACAGATGCACCTGCAATTGCTGGGGCTAAGGTGTTGGAGAATAAATATGGGCGTGAACGCTGACGCAACATATCAATGATTTCTTTACGACCTGATGTAAATCCACCTGATGCACCACCCAAAGCTTTTCCTAAAGTACCTGTGATAATGTCTACTCTTTCGATTACATCAAATAACTCATGTGTACCACGACCATTCTTGCCGATAAAACCTGTACAGTGAGATTCATCAATCATTACCAGCGCATCGTACTTATCAGCTAAGTCACAAATTTGATCTAAAGGCGCTACAGATCCATCCATAGAGAAAGCACCATCTGTTACGATGATTCTGTGTCGAGCACCTGAAGCAGCCTGCAATTGAGCTTCAAGATCTGCCATGTCACAGTTTTTGTAACGGAAGCGTTGTGCCTTACAAAGACGTACTCCATCGATAATAGATGCATGATTTAATTCATCAGATATGATCGCATCTTCAGCTCCCAATAATGGCTCAAATACACCACCATTAGCGTCAAAAGCTGCAGCATATAAAATCGTATCTTCAGTACCTAGAAAAGCAGAAATTTTCGCTTCTAACTCTTTATGAACATCTTGTGTACCACAGATAAAACGAACAGACGACATACCATACCCATAAGTGTCGATTGCTTGTTTTGCTGCTTCAGTTACTTTTATATGTGATGATAAGCCTAAATAATTATTAGCACAAAAATTGATCACTTCCTGACCAGTACTTACTTTGATATCAGCACCTTGTGGTGTCACAATGATACGTTCTTGTTTATACAAACCAGCCTCTTTGATAGCGACTAATTCCTTTTCTAATGCTGTTTTTAATGTTGTATACATAGCACTTAATTTAATCGGTTCATTTTTTGAGCAGAAGATAGCATCTACTCTATTATTTACATTGTCAAATATACTACAATTAAGTCGCTCTTATATACGAAATCGATTGCTTCAATTTGGATTTGTGGCCGTTCATATGTCTTATTGCATAACTTGCCATACTTGTGACCTACCAAGAGAGACTATCCCCATATACCCCCTGACTTCCAACTTATTCCCTTGGCGTATAATACGGCATTTGTAAGATTTACCAGATGTTGGATCAGTAATGGTTCCATGTAAATATTCATTGCCCTCCTTTCGAATATTACTGATTATTTCCAATCCAATTAATGGTTTATTTCTAAGATCACCAGTACATTTTATACAGTTATTATTTTTCGGCTTGTTATATAGGTGTATAATTTTCCCATTATATTTTTCATCAAGACTTTTCGAAATCTCGACGATAGACTTTAACTCACCTGTTTTATCGTCCATGGTTTTCCATTTACCAGCGATGTCTTTTTGGTCCTGAGCAAACAAACTTGTGCAAAATATTAGGATGCAGAGTACACTAAAAAATCTTTTCATATCTATGACGTAGTGGTATTGTATAAATATAGAACATATACTGTATTGATGAGCAAAATAATGATTTACATCACATACCTAAAAAGCTGGATTGTTTTTTATTAAAAATCAATCAAATTAAGTTAAATTTTCATTAATTGGCATTAATATTGAAAGCACTTATTTACTAAATCACTTATTTATGAAATTTATACTATCTCTTATTTTAACGGGTGTTGTTATAGCAATAGCATCGTATATTGTACCTGGAGCTCAGGTAGCTGGATTTGGTTGGGCTATTATTACGGGTTTAGTAATAGGATTTGTGAATGCGGCCGTAGGTGGCATTTTAAGACTATTTACATTTCCACTTAATTGGCTGACATTTGGCCTTATATCATTCATTATTACAGTATTAATGGTCATGTTGAGTGATTCATTAATGGGATCAAAATTTGATGTCGGTGGATTTTGGAATGCAGCACTATTCGCAATAGTAGTAGCAATTATTGAAATGATCATTGGATCAATCAAAAATAAAGACAAATAATAGCAGTATTACATACATTTTTATTTAATGATAAAGCCCCAATAATAACTATTAATGGGGCTTTATGAATTTGTAAGGATATTTACCAAATTATATTATATGTTGCCGATAAAATGATGGTAACATCGCTTTTAGTAAAATTCTTAATTAAAGAAATCACTGTCCTAACTTGTGAAATTAATATGCACCTAAGTAAAAACTTCCTGCGTTACCTTTAAGCTTAGCTCCCTTTTTTATTGTTTTAGTTTTCCAATTAACGATATA
>JAZQRD010000121.1:0-6548 GCA_045629405.1 Sphingobacterium sp.
GTAGCCTCCTATATGCGTCATCCATACATCTACACCTTCACATTCGAATCGCAAATGTTCAGGACAGATCGTACGTATATCTTTGCCATCAATGTTGCCGTATACACCTCTAAAAGGCTTGAAAGATCTCAATGTTTCGACAATCTCGAGTGTCCCAAAATCTCCAGCGTGCCATACTTCATCACAGTCCTTGAAATATGTGAAAACAGCATCATCTAAGTAACTATGTGTATCCGATAGCAATCCTATTTTTTTCATATTTAAAAAGCTAAAAAAAATGGTTGTAAAGCCGCTTTATACGCATCAGAATAAATTCCCTTATCGCTATATATCACAAAATCTTGAATAGTAGGAACGAAGTCATCTTGTGTCTTACTCAACGTGATAATATTTCGTATAACTTCTGTATCTACAAATGAACGTATTTCAATTTTATGAATTAATTGCAAGCCAGCTTGTTGACCTCCTGCTATCATATAATTGGCTACATCTATTGGAACAATGACACTTAGTCTTCCATTATCTTTCAAGTGTAGATTAGCAAACCTCAAAAGCTTATCAAAAAATAAATAATCAGTATGTCTAGCTACCGTCTTGCGTGCATCTGGATTCTGTAAAGAATTCATAAAGAAAGGAGGGTTACTTACTATTACATCGTAATGTAGCATCTCATCCAATTCATCAAATGAACAATGAAAGATATCTAAGCGATTTTTAAAAGGTGAATTTTCAAAATTAATAGCCGCACGTTTTGCTGCTGCTTCGTCAATGTCTACCGCATCTACCATAGCACTCTGCTCTCTTTGTGCTAACATCATTGCTATCACTCCTGTCCCTGTACCGATGTCTAATAAGTGCTTTGCACCAGCTAATTCTACTAATGAACCAAGTAAGACGCCATCAGTATTAATCTTCATTGCACAGTCAGCTTGATCGATCTCAAACTGCTTAAACTTAAATATGCTTCCCATATAGCTACTGCTCTAATATTGATGAAATTAATTTTTCAACAAACGTTGAATTTCATCTAATTTCATCAAAGCTTCTACAGGAGTAAGTGTATTGACATCCAGATTGTTGAGCATATCACGAATTTTTTCCAATACTGGATCATCAATTGCAAACATTTGCAATTGGTAAGCTTGCTTTTGAATTTTTCGCATACTGTCTTTGATTTGTTCGCCACCAGTTCTTTCCTGTTCAAGACGTTTCAAAATTTCATTAGCTCTAGCAGTTAACTTGGGAGGCATACCCGCTAATTTTGCGACGTGAATACCAAAACTATGTTCTGAACCACCTGGCATAAGCTTACGCAGAAATATGATTTTATTATTGACTTCTTTGACAGTCACATTGAAGTTCTTAATGCGTGACATAGAATTTGTCAACTCATTGAGCTCATGATAGTGAGTCGCAAACAAGGTCTTTGCTCGTGCTGTCGGATGATTATGCAAAAATTCAGCAATAGCCCAAGCTATTGATATACCATCATATGTACTCGTACCACGGCCTATTTCATCTAATAGAATCAAACTTCTATCGGATAAGTTATTCATGATACTTGCTGTCTCATTCATCTCAACCATAAATGTTGATTCTCCTGAAGACAAATTATCAGATGCTCCTACACGTGTAAAAATTTTGTCTACGAGACCTATATGAGCTTCTTTGGCGGGAACAAAACAGCCAATTTGAGCCATCAAAACAATAAGACCTGTCTGACGTAGCAAAGCAGATTTACCGGCCATATTCGGACCAGTGATGATTATAATTTGCTGGTTGACTGGATCAAGATACGTGTCATTGGTAATGTAATCTTCACCAATAGGTAAATTTTTCTCAATTACAGGATGACGACCGCCTTTGATATCTAATATTTTGGTATTAGATACTTCGGGCATCACATAATAATTCTTTTCAGAAATTACAGCAAAGTTTAATAATACGTCTAGTTTCGCTACTAATTGTGCATTGAGTTGTATAGGCTTAATATATTCAGCAATAGCTGTCAATAACTCTGCGTATATTCTATTTTCAATGACTTGAATTTTTTCTTCAGCTCCTAAGATTTGATCTTCGTATTCTTTCAGTTCCTCTGTGATATAGCGTTCTGCATTTACTAAAGTCTGCTTTCGAATCCAACCTTCAGGTACTTTATCTTTGTGCGTATTCGTAACTTCTAAATAATAACCAAAGACATTATTAAAAGCTATTTTGAGGGAAGGTATACCTGTGGCTTCGCTCTCTCGACGCTGGATTTCTAAAAGAAAGTCCTTACCTCCAAAGGCTATTTTACGAAGTTTATCTAGATCTTCATCTACACCATCAACTATTACATTACCTTTATTCAAAGCAACCGGTGGCTCAGCTTGAATGATAGAGTCTATTTTATCACGAATAATAGAACATGTATTTAATTGTTCAGAAATAATACGTAAAGATTCTGAATCTGGATTATCCGTTAATTTCTTGAGTTTCTCAATCGCAAATAATGAACGTTTTAGTTGTATTATTTCCCGAGGCGTAGCTTTTAGTAGACCTATTTTACTAATTAATCGTTCTAGATCGCCAACTAACCTAATTTCTCTAATCAAGTCATCACGTAACTCTCTATGTTGGCAGAAATATTGAACGACATTAAGACGTTCTTGAATGGATTTTAAATCCTTTAACGGCATGACAATCCAACGTTTTAGCAAACGAGCACCCATCGCAGATGCTGTCTCATCCAAGACATCAGAAAGTGTTGTCGCATTCTCATTTGCCGATCCAATCAATTCAAGATTGCGAATCGTAAAACGATCCAACCACATATAGCGGTCTTCTTCAATACGAGAGATATTGGAGATATGTTGTAGATTGCGATGCTCCGTCTCATTAAGATAATGTAGCGCGACACCTGCAGCTACAATACCTACTGGCATACGATCTATACCGAATCCTTTCAATGATTGTACCTCGAAATGTTTAAGCAAACATTCCTCGGCATAATCTCCGCCATACGGCCACTCATCCAAAAAGTATGTATAATAATTGCTACCGAAAGTTTCTAAAAATTCTTTAGATTGTTTTCGTGGCATGATTACTTCTGTAGGTTTGAAACCTTGAAGCAATTTATCGATATAATTTACAGAACCTTGAGCAACTAAAAACTCACCTGTAGATATATCCAAGAAAGAAATACCGATACCACTTTTTTCGATGAATATGGAAGCCAAATAGTTATTGGACTTCTGTTGTACGATACTGTCACTATAAGAGACACCTGGCGTTACTAATTCAGTCACACCACGTTTTACGATTGTCTTTGTTTGCTTAGGATCTTCTAATTGATCACATATCGCGACACGCTGACCTGCTCTTACGAGTTTCGGCAAGTAGGTCTCTAGTGAATGATGTGGAAATCCTGCCAAAGCAGTTTCAGATTCAGTACCATTTCCTCTTTTTGTGAGGACAATACCTAATATCCCTGCTGCCTTGATCGCATCTTCACCAAAAGTTTCGTAAAAATCACCTACACGAAATAACAATAATGCACCAGGATATTTAGCTTTAATGCTGTTATATTGCTGCATTAGAGGAGTTTCTTTCTTTGCCTTTGCCAATGGAAATTAAATTTTAGTTGAGGTGTAAAAATAAGATTAATAGCCCGATTTGGCAAGGTTTTAAACCTAGTTATACAATTCTACAAAGAACTTTCCATTTGCTGTAACATAGCCTCTATACATTCCTGCAGTATTGAAAGGCATAGCTACATTTCCATCCTTATCCAACGCAATCATACCTCCATCACCTCCCATTACGCCGATTTTTCGGATGACTTCTTTTGTCGCATCAGCAACAGACATACCCTTATAATTCATTAATGCTGCCACATCATATGCTGCTACATTTCGAATATAATACTCTCCCCATCCCGTACATGAGATACCGACCTGCTCATTCGCATACGTACCCGCGCCAATAACCGGAGCATCGCCTACACGTCCAAATTTTTTATTAGTCATACCACCTGTAGATGTACCCGCCGCTAAATCCCCATGTTGATCCAAAGCAACACATCCGACTGTGCCAAATTTTTCATCTATCCACTCTGGTCTAGTATTACTTTGAACTTGATCATGGTCCAATTCCATCTTTTTCGCATCACGCTCTAGAACCTTCTGTAACCCATTATAGCGATCTTGCGTGAAGAAATAAGAAGGATCAACTAGCTGCAAACCTTGCGATTTAGCAAACTGTTCAGCACCATCACTGATCATCATCACATGCTCTGATTTATTCATCACAGCTATAGCAGCAGAAATTGGATTTTTGATTATGCGTACGCCAGCAATCGCACCTGCCATACCATTTTTTCCATACATGATAGATGCATCTAATTCATTTTTACCATGATGTGTAAACACAGCTCCTTTCCCTGCGTTAAACAATGGAGAATCTTCTAATATAATGATCGCTTTCTCTACGGCTTCTACACTGCTACTACCTGCCATCAATGCCTCATATCCCGCTTTGAGTGATTGCATCACGGCAGTTTTAAATGCACGTTCTTTTTCAGCCGACATATTATGTTGTAAAATAGTACCTGCCCCTCCATGTATTACTAAGACTACTTTGTCATCAGTAATAGTTTTTTGTGCATATAGATGATTTAGGTTAAATAGTAAAAAAAGGAAATATATAGCTGATAATAATTTAGTAGTCATGGTTTTGAATTAAATAATTTTATTAAAAATATTAAAATTACCTTGTATATTAATCAATTTAGAATTGAATATTTTCACTAGGTTTGCAACGCAAATTTTTGAAACATCATGGCTATAAAACGTCGCACATATAATAAAGCTAAAAGTCCTCAAAAGAAGAACTGGTTTAAACTTTTTACGAAATGGACTTTACGTATACTAATAGGATTTTTCGTTATTACTATCTTTTGGGTACTAGCACTAAAATTCATTAATCCTCCGATTACATATCTGATGATAAAGCGTGGGTTCGAATGGAAAGATGCTGGTAAAGGATTTAAAATCGAGAAACAATGGCTCGACTATGACGATATTTCTAACAACTTAAAACGTGCTGCAATTGCTGGCGAAGATGCGCATTTTATGAGTCACTACGGATTTGACACCGAAGCAATCATGAAAGCTATTGAGCGAAATAAAGAGAGTGACAAGTTAAGAGGTGGCTCTACTATTAGTCAGCAAGTAGCTAAAAATGTATTTCTTTGGCCTGAACGATCTTGGTTACGCAAAGGTTTGGAATCTTACTTTACTGTACTTATAGAATTTTGCTGGAGCAAAAAGAGAATTCTTGAAGTATATCTTAATGTGATAGAAATGGGGCAAGGTGTATATGGAGCTGAAGCCGCTTCAAAATATTATTTCTCCAAATCCGGCAAAAACCTCACAAAAAAAGAGGCAGCTCTAATAATTGCTATATTACCAAATCCGAGAAAATGGGATGCGCGTAGACCTTCTAATTATATCAATAGAAGAGCTAATAGCATCGTCCGCTATTTGAGTCATTATAGTATTCCAGAATAGAAAATCTAGCCCTTTGGCTAGATTTTTTTTGCTTAACTTTTAAAATATTATGCACACGGGCTTAGGAATAGCTATATTATTTTTAGTAGGTTGTGGTCTCCCATGTTTATCAATTTTAAATATGGTCACTGCATTAGATTCCTGATTTCCAATCAATAGCCATTTATTATCGGGTGTTAGATTAAGATTTCGTGGAGAAGTCCCCCCGACAGATGTCACATCTACAAGTGACAATTCACCATTTTTACGTACTTCATATGTTGCTACGATATTAGCAGCGCCTCTATTGGTAGCATATACATACTTTCCATTCTTAGAAGTCTTTATATCTGCCGCTCCTTGTGTTCCTTGATAATCCTCATCAAACATGGGTAACACTTGCAAAGACCTCCATACACCTTTATCTTGACAGAATACTTCCAATTCACCTGTAAGCTCTAATACTGCATATATAAAGTTACCATCTTTACTAAATGATAAATGCCTAGGTCCTCCTCCAAGTTTAGTCTGGATACGACTTAATTCTTTAAGACTATAGTTATCGCTATGTTTAACGATAGCATATTCGTAAATAAAATCTCCACCAAGATCAGATACATATGCCCGTTTACCATCTTCACTAAAAAATGCAGAATGGATATGAGCATAATTTTGACGATCCTTATTTATACTGCTTGATGAATATTGAATATGTTGTTCTTGTTTTCGAATACTTCCATTTGCAGCCAGTGAGTATAATGTTAAACTTCCACCAGAATAATTCGAGACTAACAAGACAGGAAGTGTCGAACTATATGCTACGTGACATGGATGTGCTCCTCCAGTTTCATGCTGACTTAATATTTTATCATTTTTCAGATCATATGCTATTACTTTGCCTTGCATATCTTCATTTACAGCATATAATATATTTTCTTTACGACTCAAAAAAGAAGGATTGCTCATAGGGATTGACCGTTTAAATGCAGATGTCCCATTTTTCAAATCGAAATCATATAT
>JAZQRD010000122.1:0-1957 GCA_045629405.1 Sphingobacterium sp.
CTATGGGTTTACAAAATATTCAGGATATCATTGATAACATCGTCAATCTTTCTAAGGTTAAAATCAATAAAATAACTAAAGATACTATACCGCTACAATACATGCTTCGTAAAATAGTGGAAGAAACGAAGCTGGCTTATGAAGATGATAAATGTGAGGTGACATTTGGCAAGCTCCTTCCTGTATGGGGTGAGAAAAGTGCGGTATATCAGATATTCACAAATGTACTTAGTAATGCTATAAAATACAGCCAACAATTGGACAAACCAAAAATACATGTATCGAGTAGCATAGTAAATAATTACGTCTGCTATGAAGTCAGAGACAACGGTATTGGAATACCAGAAGAAGATCTGAGTCATATATTTGAAATGTTTGGTCGCGCTATGAATACCGAAAATTACAAAGGAAATGGTATTGGCTTGTCCCTGGTAAAACGTATAATCGAAAGACTCGAGGGTGAAATTCACGTAAGCTCTGTGGTGGGTGTTGGAACTACCGTAATAATGAAATTTCCTATGGTAATGGATTTTCCTAAAGTTATATTGGATACGTCGGAAACATCCTAATATGCTAACGGCATCTTAAAGGAATTAAGTCACCGTTGGCTATCAATTTAACCCTAAACGTAATATTTAGATAAATTTATTCGAATTCTATTAGCGGTCGATTTAGATTTTAGCTATTATTGAACTGCATATGTTTCATCAAGCATATATTTCATATCGTCCACAAAACACATCATTTGCAAATAAGAATCAAGTGTATACATATGTAATGAAGCAAGTTCGCGATCTTCCAATATTTGTAGGTAGAATTTCTTTTGATTATGCAAATTGGTCAATAATTTATCGGCTAAATAATCAGAATATGTAGTACTATCTTGAAAAAGTACTTCTACATCTTCATTTATCTCTTCATAAGTAGCCATTGTCAAATTAAGCTCTTTATTAGTACACAATACAAGCAATTCAGGCTGACTTTCCGCATAGAAAAGTTTGATTTTCTCACAAATCATATTGGTATTTTCGCAATGCGAGCTATGTAGGATTTTCTCTAATAAAAGTAATCCCTCTGTTCGTTGGTAAATTATTTCCTCCAGTGCTATTGATTCCTTCAGATTTTTCTTAGGGGCACTCGAGCACGCTATCAAAAACAAACTTCCTAATAAATAAATAATCAATCTCATACCTGTCAGATTTTATACTAGAATAACATCTTAGAATAGTTTATGTTGTAGGCGACAACCTACATTTTAGCAAAAGCAGTAAAAAAACAAAAGCTTTACACTTTACACCAGGTTTAAGCGCGTATAAGTACGCAGCAAACCCATATTGAATTGCGCTAAATCTCCGTATAGAGGAAGTATCTACTTTTTATCATTTAGTAAATACCTGAATGGCACCAAATCAGAAATATATGCACTGTTTTTGTAAGTACTGATGCAGCAACTATTAAAAACATACATCTATGAAAGACAAAGCATTTAACACCCAACTACTAGAGTATCAGCGCATCCTAAAAGGCTTAGCAAAGAAATTCACTAAAGATCAAGAAGCTATTAATGATCTAGTACAAGAGACGTTTATTCGTGCCTTGAAATACATGGATCAATTTTTTGACAATCCACGCGTCGTATCATGGCTTTTTGTAATCATGCGCAATATTTATATAAACCAATACAAACGTCTGAGTTA
This sequence comes from Sphingobacterium sp., assembly GCA_045629405.1. Lineage (GTDB taxonomy): Bacteria > Bacteroidota > Bacteroidia > Sphingobacteriales > Sphingobacteriaceae > Sphingobacterium. Next base: position 1,698 of record JAZQRD010000122.1, read on the forward strand.
TCAGCAAAACTATGATGACATCAGTATGTATTATTACAACCACAGTTTATCCTCAGAGCCTTATACAGAGGATAGTTCAGATAAGAGAATGATGTTGGGGGACATTTCTAAAATTATCGCAGAACTACCAGTTGCACACGGCGAAATGTTTAATAATTATATCGATGGTTATAAATACAGAGAGCTTTCTGAAATGTACGGTATTCCCGAAGGCACAATCAAATCACGAATACATATCATTCGTAAAACACTTCAAAAAA
>JAZQRD010000123.1:0-15378 GCA_045629405.1 Sphingobacterium sp.
GATTTCTTTCAAAATAGTATGGTGAAAGGTGATCTACAATATAAATTTTCGGATAAAGTCAATATCAATGTATTGGCAAACCAGATTGTATTGGGTAGACATATCGGCGATTTTCTGTATCAAGCTAGTGCAGATGTACAATTGAGTGAACAGATTGGTAAAATTAGCTTCGGTGCATACTCGCAGAATAAGTCTCCAGAGATGATCTTCAATAGAGCTAGTACAACCTATCATCAATGGAATAATGATTTTAGTAAGACCAAAACACAAAATTTATGGTTTGGTTACCAAAATAAGAAAATCGGTTTTTCGGGTAAAGCAGAATATTTTTTGATTTCAGATCATTTATATTTTAAGGAAATAGACAACCCTAATAACAACGATAGACTAGAAAAAATAATAGAAGGAGCTCAGTATGATCAATTAAACTTACTGAAGATCACAGCTAATCAGAATTTCAGATTTGGTAAGTTCGGGTTTGATAATCGTGTTGTATATCAAAAATCGGATGCTATGAACGTGTTAATGACACCAGAATTGTACACATGGCATAGCTTCCATTATAGTGATATTTGGTATGATGTATTTGATTTCAGAATAGGTGCGGACGTACGTTTTAATACGCCATTCACAACACCTTCATATGCTATCAACGTTGGTCAGTTCTATAGCGATAATGCAGGTATTGAATTCTCAACTTATCCCATCGTAGATCTTTGGATCACAGCCAATATTAAGCGTGTGAATTTATTCATGAGCAGCAATTTTGTGAATCAGTATGCTTATCCAAAGGGTTATTACTCTGTAAGACGTTATCCAATGAATCCAGCAAATTTTAGATTTGGTGTTTCATGGAAATTTTACGATTAAATTTATTTACTTTTTTATGAGCGAGTTAGCCCATATAGACGTAAAAAAATGTAGAAAATATTTTGAAACTTAAAAATTAGGGCTATATTTGCACACGCAATCAGGATAACGATTGTGTGTTCTTTAAAAATCTTTAAGAATAAAATTATTAGGAGAATTAGCTCAGCTGGTTCAGAGCATCTGCCTTACAAGCAGAGGGTCACTGGTTCGAATCCAGTATTCTCCACCATAATAAAGGAGGCTTAGCTCAGCTGGTTCAGAGCATCTGCCTTACAAGCAGAGGGTCACTGGTTCGAATCCAGTAGCCTCCACACAATAGACTAGTCAACTAGTTAAGTTCTTAAAGAAAAACAAGGAGAATTAGCTCAGCTGGTTCAGAGCATCTGCCTTACAAGCAGAGGGTCACTGGTTCGAATCCAGTATTCTCCACCATAATTAAAGGAGGCTTAGCTCAGCTGGTTCAGAGCATCTGCCTTACAAGCAGAGGGTCACTGGTTCGAATCCAGTAGCCTCCACACCTAAAGCATCAAGAGATTGATGCTTTTTTTGTTTATAACCACTCATAATATATGAAATGTTCGTTATCTGCATTTTGTATTTATTCATCTCAGTAAATCTTATTAATCAATCTGCTCAATAAGAGAGAATTAAACTATAGTTGTTGTTTAATATGTATTTTTCTATACATATTCCTAGCTTTAATAAAAATGTGCCCAACATTAATAATTAGTTAGCAATTCTTTTCGATCTATAGATTACAATCTGTACTTAAAATTATTTGATAATTCGAAATAAGTAATTACTTTCGGCAAATCTTTTTTATTGAAGCCTTTTCAATCAACAGATTATAAACCCAAAAATCTAACTTTTTAAGTTAAACTAATAATTATGGTAAAAATTAAAAATCATCCGATGATGCGGATTCCAATCAGTGCAATTGGACTTTGTATCGGCAGCTGTTTTATCGCAGCACCTTTTTCATCTCATGCATTTCCCAATTTCGTCATTGCTGATCAACAGCAGCAAATTAGTGGACGAGTATTAGACGCTTCAGGCCAACCTATATCTGGCGCTACTATTTCAATTAGTGGAATCTCTTCGTCATCTACAGATACTAATGGTCAATTTGTTATCCAAGGCAAGTTAGGTGATAAGATTACTATCTCTAGCGTAGGATATACGACTCAAGAGTTTACAGTATCAAATCTATCTACAAACACGATTACATTGATAGATGAAGTGGGGTCGTTGGAAGAAGTTGTCATCGTAGGTTATGGTAGACAGCGTAAAGGAAATCTAACGGGAGCTATTTCTTCTGTCAATGCTGAGCAATTAAAAAATATTTCGCCTTCAAACTTATCAAATACGTTGGCAGGTCGTGCACCTGGTGTCAATGTAACGAATACATCAGGTATGGCAGGAGCTTCTTCAAGCTTGCGTATCCGTGGTAGCTTTGCAGAGCCACTATATGTTATCGATGGTATCGTGAGAGATAAGGCTGCATTTGACGCATTAGAAGCTAACGAAGTCGATCAAATGAGTTTCTTAAAAGATGCGGCTACAGCGGCTGTATATGGTACGCGTGCAGGTAACGGCGTAGTCGTTATTACGACTAAAAAAGGAACGGCGCAAGCTCCAGTATTTAATGTACAAAGCAATTATACATTTGGTGCACCTACTCAAACCTTGTTAGCAGATATTACAACCGCAGCAGATGAGTTGACATACCAAAATAGAGTTTCTGAATTTTTATGGGAGCGAGGCAACCAATCGCAACCTTGGGTGGCTCCTAATGGACAGCAGGAATTTGATTACTTTAAAGATAAGGATTATAGTGTGAATGACATGATCTGGCGAAATCCATTCAGTCATAGACAATCCATTTCGTTGAATGGTGGAGGTGATCGTATAACGTATTATAACTTATTGAGTTACCGTAAAGAATTTGGCTCATACAAATCATTAGATCACGAGAAGTTCAACTTACGTAGTAATATATCTGCTAAAGTAACAGATGACTTCAGTATAGATATCAATATTGCTGCCAATCAAACTAATTCAAAGCGTTTCTATTGGCCCTTCAGTACATCATCTGCTGATGACGATTTTGATGTATCAGATTTTTACCGCGTGACATTCAATTGGCCTAAGATGTATCCATTCTACTTAAATGCTGATGGGTCGCCAAGTAAAACAGTCACGGATTACCCTGTTCAGACACCTATGGGAAGTTGGCAAGCATGGAATGTAATCGACCAAGTTATTGGTAATAGATACATTGACCGTAAGGTTCGTCAAGTGAATCCTATCATGACTTTGAATTATAAGCTAGATAAATTGATAGATGGTTTGTCGACGAAAGTTGTAGGAAGTTATGTTGCGGAAGATTACATGCGTAAACGTTTTATGACTTTCCAAAAGAATTATACGTTCACAGCTTTAGATGCAAGTGGCAATCGTTTTATTCCAGCTCCTCCAACTGAAGACAAAATAAATATATTTACTTTTAGTCAGGCGCAACCGTTCTTAGATTATACACCTGAGCGTGAGTGGCAGTACCAATTTAACTGGTTTTTAAATTATAATAAGACATTCAACAAGCATGCTATTGATGCATTGTTAGTGTATGAGCAGTATAAATTTGGTGGAACATATGTTAATTCTCGCGCGGAGAGTCCTATCGTAAGTTTAGACCAGATGTTCATCTATCCGACGGATCGTAATTTCCGTTCAACTACAGCTAATGAGGCTGTCGATGCTAGACGTGGCGTGATTGGTCGTGCTAACTATAACTATAGCGATAAGTATATTGCTGAGTTTTCATTCCGATACGATGGCTCACCATTGTTCCCTGGAGACAAGCGTTGGGGTTTCTTCCCTTCAATGTCTGGAGCATGGCGTGTGTCTGAAGAAGATTTCTTCGCTTCAGCAAAAAATACTTTTAATGATCTGAAGTTAAGAGCATCATATGGTTCTACAGGTAATGACTTAAATGTAGGAGCTGCTCGAATTGGACAATTCTTATATCAAGAAAAATATTCTCCTTCTGGTGGTTATATGTTTGGTGATCGATACTATAATGGTGTGACTTATGGCGCTAACCCTACACAAAATCTAACGTGGACTACTTCTAAAAGTTACAACTTCGGTTTAGACTTTGCTATGGTCAATAATAAATTGTCGGGTAATATAGATGTATTCAGCCGTAAAGAAACAAATATCTTAGGTGGAAGAAATCTAATCGTACCAGATAACTATGGTCGTACATTAGCTCCTGAGAACTATGCTGCACGTAGCTATAAAGGTGGTGAAATCACACTTGGATGGAATGATCGTGCTGGTGAGGTTTCTTATGGTATCAATGCTAACCTTGGTTATGCTAAGGATAAATGGGATATCTACGATGAAGAGCCGGCATATGGAGTTGGTAGAGAGCAAAATTTCCGTTCCCGTATTGGTAGACCTGAGAATAGAATCATAGGTTTAGAAGCGATAGATTTAGTACGTACACAAGAGCAACTTGATCAATTAAAAGGTCAAGGATTCAAAACATATGGACGTGATCCATATTTAGGAATGATTCTTTATAAAGATGTTCGTGGCGCTAACTATGCAGATGGTCCTGATGGTAAGATTGATGATAATGATATGCTATTATTGTCGGATAATAATACGCCGCGAATTAATTACGGTCTTGGTTTGAACGCTAGTTGGAAAGGTTTTACAGTTTCGGCATTGTTACAAGGTGTATTAGCGTATGACCGTGTTATTAGTAATCAAGAGGGTGCAGGTATGCGTCAGCATGGAGGTTCATTCCGTCCTTATTATCCAATATGGGCTGATGATGTATGGACAGCTGATAATCCGAATGCTGAGTATCCTCGTGTGGTAGGATCAAACTGGGCTGAGTCTGGAGCAACATCTACTACATTTTGGATACGCAATGGTGCATATATGCGTCTGCGTGATTTGAATATATCGTATGCACTACCTGAGCGTATCTCGTCAGCTATGAAGATTAAAGGCGCTAGTGTTTTCTTTAATGGTACCAACTTGTTTGTACTATCTCCAATGACAGAATTCCATGACCCAGAGCAAAAAATGTATGACTCTTACCCAGTTATGAAAACATTCACATTGGGCTTAGACGTTAAATTTTAATCGACTACTATTATGAAAAAGATATTTTATCCTTTACTTGCGTTAGCACTTACGACGACATCTTGTCAAGATGTCTTAGATATAGCTGATTTGAATTCCTTAGATGAAGCAAAAGTTTGGAATGACCCAAATCTAGTGAATGCATACTTAGCAAATTTATACCCTTTATTTGGTAACTGGAGTGCTGGGGTTGATAACAACTCCGAACAATTAATCGGTATTACATTTCCATTAGATGCCGTTACTGTCAATAATGGATCATACAAAGCTTGGGATTATACCACCATTCGTAAGATTAATACAGCTATACAAAAGGTGACTGAGAGCACTGGGCTGACTGCCGAAGTAAAAAATGATGTACTTGGACAGGCACTATTCATGCGTGCTTATGTATATTTCAATATGGTGAAGCATCATGGCGGTGTTCCATATATCACAGTTCCACAAGATTTGGAAAAAGATGATTTATTTACGGCAAGAAATAGCACAAAGGAATGTTTTGAATTGATGGTCAAAGATTTGGATCAAGCGATTTCGCTATTGCCAACTACCATTGCAAAAAGTTCTTCGGACTACGGAAAGATAGACGGTAATTTTGCAGCAGCTTTCAAAGGTAAAGTTTTGTTATATAAAGCATCACCTCAATTCAACCCTACTAATCCATTTGGCAATGCGTATTGGACAGAGGCACATACAGCCAATAAAGCAGCATATGAGCGTTTGACATCAAATGGGTATAGCCTGACGCCTGATTATTATAATATTGCATTAGAAGAAAAGGGGCCTGAAGTTATTTTTGCGGTAATCAATACATATCCTAACAAAGTTGCTTCGTACGACTATGGCGTACGTCCAGGTTCGGAGAGTAGAGGTGCAGCAGGATCTGTTCCTTCTTGGGATTTCGTTAAATCTTTCCCGATGAAAGATGGTAAATTGTACTCAGACCCTACGAGTGCATTCTATAAGACAGAAGCAGAATTTTTGCAATCATACTGGGAAGATCGTGACCCTCGTTTTGAAAAATCTATCGTTTGGAATGGTAAGACTTATGAAGTGTCTGGTAAAGCGGGTAAGCGTCAGTATACATCAGTTGGTATTGCGCCAGCATTGGATGATTTCGGAATTAATCCCAATGCACGTACTCCTTCAGAAAACTTGAATCGATATAGTGGATTCTTTATTCTTAAAAATTCGAAGTTGTCTCTTAAGCAGACTGAAGTAGAGACGCAGTATGATGTAGATTATGTAGTGATGCGTTTAGCGGAAGTTATTCTTAACTATGCGGAGACGGCAAATGAAACGGGAGATCAAGCTACCGCGTTAGATCTGCTTAAAAAGATACGCCAACGTGCAGGAATCGAACCGGGTTCAGATAATAATTATGGTATTACAGGCACAACTAAAGAGCAAATTCGTGAAGCAATTTTGGCTGAGCGTAATATTGAATTCTGTTTTGAAGGTCACCGTTTCTGGGATTTACGAAGATTACGTAAACTAGATTTGTTGAACAATAAGACAAAATTTGGTGTAGAAGCTATTGCTATTAATCCTGATGGTTCGGAAATGGACTTGGAAGTAGCTGCAGATTTAGCACGTAATTATCAATTAACAGAAAAGAACTTCAAATATAGTTTATTGCAAGTGCCACGTTCGGGAGCACAAGTAAATATTGTACCTAATACTTATTACTTCTTCCCAATTTCGCAAACTGTAATTGACAAGAACCCTAAAATTCTCCAAAATAAAGATTGGGGCGGTACATTTGATCCGACTATTCAATAGTCTTATTGAATACAAAAAAGGGCATGCTACATAGCATGCCTTTTTTTTGTAACTATTTAAAAATTAATGATCTCATTTATTTGTTCTTGTATGAACTTTAAGGTAGTAGGATCGTCAAACTCACCTTCGTCACTCAGTTCATGTTGAATGGAGGGAATATGGATTTTTAGCGGCAGCACATGCATACGCATATAATTGCATACACCAGTGAAATGATCGATGCCACGTATATTGCCATATTTCCCAGAAGCAATACCGATCAATGCTGCTTTTTTGTTAAAGAATGAAACAGGGTAAGCACAAGCATCTACGAAAATCTTAAGGGCGCCAGGATAACTGCCGTTATATTCGGGGATAATGAAAATGAACTTTTGAGCGAGCGAAACTTTGTCTTGAATGGCTGCAAAAGCAGTCGATCGTTTGCCATATAGGTCTGTGTCCAATAGGTCGTTAGGCAACTCTGTCAGTGATAAGATATCCCACTCTTCTCCTTTGATAGACAATTCTTTCTGAAAGTATCGAGCTACCTTTAGAGAGTTGCTTCCGGGTCTATTTGTGCCTGAAATAATTAAATTCATTGGGATGTTGTTACTTATAATATTCGGTGATTACTTTCTCTCATCATAAATCAATTTTTTGTATCTTAGCATGCAAAGTGGCTATAGCTAGAAAGTTCTCAAAATTAATAATTTTCGCATCAAATATGAGGTATAAGAGCTCTGCTCTCAATAATTGATGATTAAGCGACATTTAGCACATAAAAATTGTAAAAGGTTCGGTATCTCATGGGAAAAATAATTGCAATTGCAAATCAAAAGGGTGGCGTAGGTAAGACAACAACTTCAATTAACCTAGCAGCAAGTCTAGCTGTACTAGAATATAAAACTTTATTAGTGGATGCAGATCCACAAGCGAATTCAACTTCTGGAATAGGTTTTGACCCAAGAAATATCAAGTCAAGTGTGTATGAGTGCTTAGTCAATGACCTTTCACCACGTGAAGCCATTCAAGCTACTGAAACACCAAATTTAGACTTGTTACCAGCACATATCGATCTAGTGGGTGCAGAGATTGAAATGATCAATCTTACAGAGCGTGAGTACAAGATGAAAAAAATGTTGGATGAAGTACGTGATGATTATGACTTCATTATCATAGATTGTTCTCCTTCATTAGGCTTGATTACCATCAACGCTTTGACTGCGTCAGATTCAGTAATAATCCCAGTTCAATGTGAATATTTTGCGCTAGAGGGATTAGGTAAATTATTGAATACAATAAAAATCGTACAAAATCGTTTGAATACTAATCTAGAGATTGAAGGTATTTTATTGACGATGTACGACGTACGTTTACGCCTTTCTAATCAAGTCGTAGAAGAGGTTCGTACACATTTTACAGATTTAGTTTTTGATACTATTATCCAACGTAATACTCGTTTGAGCGAAGCCCCAAGTTTTGGTATCTCCGTGATCATGCATGATGCTTCGTGCAAAGGTGCAATCAACTATTTGAATTTGGCACGTGAGATTCTTCAAAAAAATGGTTTAGTCGGACAAAATAATGAAACAGCAATCGTATAAGAATGGCAGCACTACAACGTAAGACAGGATTAGGAAAAGGGCTAGGGGCACTTTTGCAAGATGATATGACTTCATCATCAAATACTTCATCATCGTCTTCTAATGAATCTAGAACTCCTTCTGCAGGTAATATAAACTTTGTAAATGTAGATTTTATTACGGTCAATCCATTTCAACCTCGTACTGATTTTGATGAGGGTGCATTGATTGAATTAGCGGATTCCATCAAGTTACAGGGGTTAATCCAGCCTATTACTGTGCGACAAGTCGGTCCTAATGAATATCAATTAATCTCTGGTGAGCGTCGTCTTAGAGCATCTAAGATCGCAGGTATCACGGAGATTCCAGCATATGTACGTACAGCTAATGACCAGCAAATGCTGGAAATGGCTTTAATCGAAAATATTCAACGTGAAAATTTAAATGCTATTGAGGTAGCTTTGAGTTTCCAACGAATGATCGAAGAATGTAGTTTAAAACAAGAAGAGTTAGGTGACCGAGTTTCTAAAAATAGATCGACTGTAACTAATTATTTACGTTTGTTGAAATTGCCTCCTGTGATTCAAGCTGGTATCCGTGATGGAAAAATTTCTATGGGGCATGCACGTGCTCTCGTAAATGTTGGTGAAGTAGATAAGCAATTGTACGTATTTAACGAAATCATTGAGAAAGGCCTTTCAGTACGTATGGCAGAGATCTTGGTTCGAAATATTCAGGAGCAACTGAAACCCAAAAAAGGTAAAGGTGTGGGTAAGCAGTTGGATTTTCAATATCAAAAGATTGAAGATGACTTAGCATCCAAATTCTCTACACGTGTGCGCCTTAGTATGAAAAATACTAAAGGTAAAGGAGCAATAGAAATTCCTTTTGATTCGGAAGATGATTTGAGTCGCATATTAGAATTGTTAGATTGGTAATGCCTAGGATATTCATATTAATACTTTCATTCTTCGTTGTCAACATTGCTTTGGCACAACAAGACACGACGAAGAATCCTTTGATCGAGGGGGTGGGTAGTGTAGAAGATTCTTTAGTACTGCGCGATAGTGTGCTCAAAGAAACTAGAAAGGAACGTAAAGCGCGTGAAAAGGCTGAGAAGGAAAAAGAAAAGTATTTCTATAAAGGAATTCAAAAGGACTCTACTCGCTTAGCTATTGAGGAAGTAACTCGAAACGCATGGCGTAGATCAGCTCTGGTACCCGGTTGGGGGCAGATCACTAATGGCGGTAAATACGTATGGGTAAAATTACCTGTGATATATGGTGGTTTTGTGACAGCGTATTTGGTATTTGATTATTGGAATTATTATTACAAAAAATTCGTTGATGAAGCAGCGTATCGTACCAATAATAACGGTGCTATCAATGATATTGACTTACAAGGTTACGAATCGTTGGAGTCTCTGATTAAATACAAAGATAATTTCCGTAGAAATCGCGATATGACGGTTATCGTCACTGCTGTATGGTGGGCAGGTAACGTGATCGAAGCGTATACGGATTCTATGTTAAAGAATCGCTATAACATTGGGGATGACTTAAGTTTTAAGATTTCACCTACATTAATGCCTTCTACTACACTTGCATATCAACCAAATGTGATGAAGTACTTTACACCTGGTGTGAAATTGACATTTAATTTAAAATAGACTGAGTCAACTTACTAAACTTAAGTATATGAAAATAGTTTTGCTAGGATATGGTAAAATGGGGCAACTGATCGAGAAGTATGCTCTTAAAAGAGGCCATGAAGTAGTACTGGTAGTAGATGGGAAGAATAGAGATACTATTCAGATAGAAGATATTGCTATAGCTGATGTGGCCATAGATTTTAGTACGCCAGATGCTGCATTAGAAAATATCAGTCTATGTTTCGAAGCTAACCTTCCTATAGTCGTAGGGACAACAGGTTGGTATGAGCATTTGCAAGAAGTTAAAGAAATATGTCTAGAAGCTGATCAGGCAGTGTTATATGGATCAAATTTCAGTATTGGTGTCAATGTATTTTTTCATGTCAATAAGATGTTGGCAAAAGCTATGAATCCATACAAACAATATGATGTACAGGTAGAAGAAATTCACCATATACATAAATTGGATGCCCCATCAGGAACAGCTATCACTATTGCTGAAGGAATAATTGAAAATAATTCCTCGAAAGATGCTTGGGTGAATGAGCTAGTAGATGGAGACAAATCCATCATAGCGCAACAAAACGAATTATTGATTGAAAGTCTTCGTATTGAAGAAGTCCCAGGTACACATACAGTATTGTATAGCTCTGAAGTGGATCAAATTGAATTCAAGCATACAGCACACAGTCGTGATGGTTTTGCATTAGGGGCAGTTGTCGCTGCAGAGTGGCTACAAAATAGAAAGGGTTTCTATCAAGTGACCGAAATGTTCGATTTTAATCACTAGTTTGTTGCAGCGTTTGTAACATTATATCTAAATATTCTACTTATATTGTTAAGTAGAATATTTTTAGTTTTAAATCATTTATAATATTAATATATGTGGTATAGCATTTTTGCAGTTTTAACCATTGTTTCTTTATACGGTTTATATTTATTATTCAAGAAGGCCGGTAAACAAGGCTGGGAGGCTATTGTGCCGTTCTATCGTGAATATATTCTAGCCGAATTAGTTGGTAAGCCTAGTTGGTATGTTTTTTTATTAATCGTACCTATTGTAAATATTTTTGTTTTCTATAGTCTTTATTTGGATTTTATACGTGCATTTGGAAAGCGAAGATTTTGGGAAAATGCAGCAGCAGTACTTGTGCCTTTTATCGTACTTCCATTGTGGGGTAGAGATGCATCTGTTAAATATTTAGGTCAGACAAATTCAGAAGAATTCAAGCAAAAGTATCCTTACAAAAAGTCTACAACGCGTGAATGGGCCGATGCGATTATTTTTGCAACAGTTGCAGCATCGCTTATTCGTGGTTTTTTGATTGAGGCATATATGATACCTACAGGTTCCATGGAAAGAAGCTTGCTAGTAGGAGACTTCTTGTTTGTAAGTAAGTTGAATTATGGACCTCGCGTCCCTAATACGCCAATAGCATTTCCGTTTGCGCATCACACGATGCCTATTACAGGCACTAAAGCATATTCTGAATTCATCAAAGTGCCGTACAAACGTTTACCCGGATTTCAAGAAATTAAAAGGAATGATGTAGTCGTATTTAACTTCCCTATGGAGGCAGACGCACCATACAATAGACCGGTAGATAAACGTGAAAACTATATCAAGCGTGCTGTAGCTATTTCAGGTGATGAAGTATCGATGAAAGATGGTCAACTTTTCGTGAATGGTCAACCTGGATTTGGATCTGATGACGTGCAAAAAGCTTATATCGTATATACAGATCAATCAGGATTAAGCCCACAAATCTTAAAGGATAAGCGTATGGAATATCAAATGCTTCCTGATGAAAATGGTAACCTGGTAGCGTATTTATTACATATAACGGATAAAGAAGTCGATGAAGTAAAAGGATGGTCTAATGTTACGGAAGTGGTACCTTTTCAGAATGATAGCCCAGCATTCCCTAAACAAGAATTATACAATTGGACATTCCATAATTTTGGCCCATTAAAAGTACCTGCAAAAGGAGATCAGATCATGTTAAATGAACTAACTTACGCTATTTATGAGCGTTTAATTACGGTTTATGAAGGAAACACATTAGAAAAACGTGAAGATGGAATCTATGTGAATGGTGTTAAAAGCGCTACGTATACAGTGAATATGAATTATTACTGGATGATGGGTGATAACAGAGACAATTCATTAGATTCGCGTGATTTTGGATTTGTTCCAGAAGATCATATAGTAGGTAAAGCGTTGTTCACGTGGCTGAGCTATGATGAAGACGGAACTTTCTTATCTAAAATAAGATGGAATAGAATCTTTAGAGGAATCAATTAATTTTGATTAATTTAATAAACTAAAAAAGGACATCATTCGATGTCCTTTTTTAGTTTATTAAGCTTTTAAAGCTGATAGATAGCGTTTAATTGTTTCTTCAAGACCTAGATATAGTGCATCTGCAATAAGTGCATGGCCTATACTCACTTCTAACAATCCTGGTATATGTTGATTGAAGTAAGCAAGATTATTTAAGTCAAGATCATGTCCAGCATTTAGACCTAAATTGCACTCACGTGCTTTGATAGCGGCTTTGAAATAAGGTTCAATTGCTTTTTCTTTATTAAATCCGAATTCAGCAGCATATGCTTCTGTATACAATTCAATACGATCAGTTCCTGTTTCAGCAGCACCTTCCACCATATCTTCACTGGGGTCTACAAAAATAGATACACGGATACCTTGGTCTTGAAATAATTTCACCATATCTTTCAAGTAATCCTTATGTGTGATGGTATCCCAACCATGATTGGAAGTGATCTGTCCCAAAGCATCAGGTACTAATGTAACCTGCGTCGGTTTGTTAGCTAATACAAGATCGATGAATTTCTGCTCTTGACAGTTGCCTTCGATATTAAATTCGGTTGCAATTTCAGCTTTTAGATCATATACATCTTGATAGCGTATATGACGTTCATCTGGGCGTGGGTGTACTGTAATACCTTCCGCACCAAAACGCTCACACGCTAATGCTGCAGATAATACATTGGGAACATTGCCTCCTCTAGAATTACGAAGAGTAGCAATCTTATTAATATTTACAGATAATTTTGTCATGATTCCTATGCTTATATACAAATGTAGTTAATAATATGGATGTTTTTTAGTGGTTACACTCCGTGCAAGTTATGACAAGACGCATGCATCTATTTTTAATTTTGAGAAATGCTTTGTTACTACTTTATTCTTACTATATTTTTTTAAATTGCATAGGTTATGGATGTAAATAGTTTCAACATACTTGAAGGATTTCGGTTACTCGATGTCATAGATATCGTCTTAGTAGCGGTTATTATATATTATATATATAGCCTTATTAAAGGTACAATAGCTGTAAATATATTAATCGGTGTTGGTCTTTTCTATGGAATCTATCTAGTCGTGAAACAATTGGAGATGCGTCTCTTAACCGAGATATTCGGAGGGTTTATATCTGTTGGATCCATTGCATTAATTGTTGTATTCCAACAAGAGATTCGTCGCTTTTTACTACATATTGGGAAGAACATCTCTATGCGTCGTAAAAAATACTTGTGGTCATTTATTGGGAACAAACGTACTTCACAAACTGATAATGCCGAACAGATCAAACCCATTATAGATGCTTGTCGATCGATGTCAAAATCTAGAACGGGAGCATTACTTGTTTTTTCTAGATATTTTGATGAAGAATATTATCAGTCTAGTGGTCAAGTGATTGATGCACCGGTTTCTAAGCGTCTATTGGAGAGTATATTTTTTAAGAATAGCCCATTGCACGATGGTGCAGTGATTATAGTAGATTTTAGAGTGATGACAGCTAGTTCTGTTTTACCTCTATCAGATAGCGAGGACCTACCTCCACAGTTTGGTCTTCGACATAGAGCAGCTATCGGTGTAACTGAAGTCTCTGAAGCAGTTGCCGTAATCGTGTCTGAAGAAACAGGCGAAATCTCTTTCGCCAAAGATGGTAATGTAAATATGAATCTTAGTCCTGAAGAACTTGAAGAGATTTTAAAAGAAGAATTGTAGAATTATATTTAGCATAGTTATATGATTATCGAATTTTATTTTTTCAAATTAATATTTAGCTGTATATAAAGCATTTTTAGTTATATTTAATTGTTTTATAAACCTAATTAAATAACGCTATGCATTTCGAAGAAAATAATCCTTTAGATATTGTTTTGAATGATTTGTTCGAACACTATCGTCAACATGTAGCAGATGTAAACAAAATCACAAATGCTTTATTAGATAAGCAAGTCATCAACGATCAACAAGATATAGTGAATGACCATATTGCTTTTCGTACATTAGGTGTCCCAAATTTAGGGATCAGTTCATTCGAGAAAATCTTTTTAGCTTATGGCTACCAAAAAAAAGATTACTACTATTTTGAGGGAAAGAAACTGGACGCATATTGGTACGCTCCACCTAGTGAAGGGTATCCACGTATATTTGTTTCACAACTACGTGTGCATGAGCTCAGTGACGATGTACAAGCGATCATCAGTAAATATACGAGCCCTATTAGCTCGGATCCAGTAGACCAACTAGATCTAACTAATGGTCAAGAGGTGGCGGATTTTCTTCAGAAGCCGCTATGGGATCTGCCTACATCAGATGAATATACTCTTCTGTTAAAAGAGAGCGAATACGCTGCTTGGGTAATCTATAATCGATATTATCTTAATCACTATACGATCAGTATTCACGAGCTAAAAGAAGGTTTTAATACGTTAGAAGAATTTAATGATTTCTTGATTTCTATTGGTGTGAAATTGAATAATGCAGGAGGTGTTATTAAGACGAGTGAGGACAATCTACTACGTCAAAGTAGTACTGTATCAGCTTTATACGACGCAACATTCGCAGATGGCAAGACGATAGAAATAGCTGGAAGCTATGTTGAGTTTGCTGAGCGAAGTGTACTTCCTGAATATAAAGATTTACCAAAACATGAAATCAAACCTCAACATCGTCGTGATGGTTTTGAGACAAATAATGCTGATAAAATTTTTGAAAGTACCTATACCAGCCAGATTAAAGGCTCTTAGATGATATACTCTGTGAAAGAAAAATTACTTACGCTAGCCGATTCATTGGATGGTACATTGCATACGGATGATCTGATGCGTATGTTGTACGCTACTGATGCTTCTGCTTATAGAGAGATGCCATTAGCTGTAGCATTCCCACTTCATGAGAAAGATATAGTTACGCTGATTACATTTGCTAATGAGCATAAGGTTTCCTTAATCCCTCGTACAGCAGGTACATCTTTAGCGGGGCAAGTCGTAGGATCAGGTATAATTGTAGATGTCTCTAAACATTTCAATAACATA
>JAZQRD010000124.1:0-26933 GCA_045629405.1 Sphingobacterium sp.
GTTTTTTTTCTTTTAGCAGAAGTTGATAAATCAACTTAAACCTTATTTCTTTCCCTCTATCTCAGCGCCGTTTCCAGCAGTACTCCCTTGCGGAGTGATGCAAAGATAGAACTTTTAATCCCATAATTGCAAATGGAAATAGCTTTTATTTCATCTTTGTTGACTAAACAACTGATTAATTGCGCTATAAATTATGACAAAAGCTTCAAATAAGTAAACATATTATAATTAGTATGATTCTACATAAAAAATAAGAGGTTAGTAATATCGTGCTAACCTCTTATTTTAGTATTGTATATTTATTATCGAATAGAACCGCCCGATTTGATTTCTGATGTTGGTTTCACAAAATCTAAACGTCCGTCAGCATCCTCTGCCATCAATATCATACCTTGAGACTGAATACCCTTAATTTCTCTTGGTTCTAGATTAATTAATATAGAAACTTGTCTACCTATAATATCATCAGGAGCAAAAAACTCTGCGATTCCAGATACTACAGTACGTTGGTCTATACCAGTGTCTATTTTTAATTTTAGCAACTTTTTAGTTTTCGCAACTTTCTCCGCCTCTATAATAGTTCCTACACGTATATCTAACTTTGTAAAGTCATCAAACGTAATATTCTCTTTAGCAGGAGCGACTACTGCATTAGCGGCTGCATTACTTGCTTTTGCGTCTCTCAATTTCTGTAATTGACCTTCCACTTGCTCATCTGTTATCTTTTCAAAAAGCATCTGAACATCGCCTAACTTAGTATCCTCAGCAATTAAATTAGAGAGGCCCGCATTACTCCAATCTTGTGAAGACATATTAAGCATATCGAAAAGTTTCGCCGCTGTTTTAGGTAAAAATGGTTGAGCCATAATTGCCAAATTAGCAACAATCTGTGTCGCAACATTTAAAACTGTTTTAACACGCTCCTCATCATCCTTAATCACTTTCCACGGTTCTTCGTCTGCTAAATATTTATTACCTAGACGCGCAGCATTCATAAAGTTGGCTAACGCTTCTCGGAAACGAAAATTACCGATAGATTGCTCTATCAAAGACGGATATTTAGCTAATTCAGCGAATACAGCCAAATCAGTTTCATTATATTCCGATCCTTTAAGCACCTTACCATCAAAATATTTATGGGAAAGAACCATTACGCGATTTACAAAGTTTCCAAGTATGGCCACTAGCTCATTATTAACACGAGCTTGAAAATCCTTCCAAGTAAATTCTGAATCAGATGTTTCTGGCAATATCGATGTTAGGACATAACGTAATTCATCTTGCTTACCCGGAAATTCATCCAAGTATTCATGTAGCCAAACAGCATGATTACGTGATGTAGATAATTTATCACCTTCTAAATTCAAAAATTCATTTGCTGGAACATTTTCAGGTAATATATAATTACCATGTGCGTGCAAAATAGCTGGGAATATAATACAGTGAAACACGATATTATCCTTACCGATAAAATGTATTAAAGTTGATTCTTCTTCCTTGTTATCCTTAGTTTTCCAGTAATCTTCCCAATTTTTATTATTGTCTAATGCCCATTGTTTTGTAGCTGAAATATATCCTATTGGCGCATCTAACCATACGTATAGTTTTTTACCTGCAGCTTCTTCTAATGGAACATCTACCCCCCAATCCAAATCACGTGTCATCGATCTAGGCTGCAAGCCTGACTTCAACCACGAAGAGCATTGGCCGAAAACATTAGATTTCAATACATCTTTCTTTCCTTCAATCAACCAATTTTCTAACCAAGGCTGATATTTATCTAATGGCAGATACCAATGTTTAGTTTCTCTTAATATTGGCGTATTTCCACTTAATGTAGATTTGGGATTGATAAGATCTGTTGGACTAAGTGAAGTTCCACATTTCTCACATTGGTCGCCGTATGCTCCCTCCGATTGACACTGCGGACATGTACCTGTTATATAACGATCTGCTAAAAATTGATTAAACTCTGCATCATAGTATTGTTCGGAAAATTTCTCAACAAATTCTCCTTTTTGGTATAAATTCAAGAAAAACTCTTGAGACAGCTCATGATGTATTTTCTCTGAAGTACGGTGATAAATGTCAAATGAAATACCAAAGTCTTCAAAAGAATCTTTGATCTGCTTGTTGTATTTATCGATAACTTCTTTTGGCGTAACGCCTTCCTTCTTAGCGCGAATAGTTATAGCTGCACCATGTTCATCTGAACCACAAACGTAGACTACATCTTTATTATTTAAACGCAAAAAGCGTACGAAAATATCTCCTGGAATATATGCACCAGCCAAGTGACCAATATGCAAAGGACCATTTGCATATGGCAAAGCCGATGTTATGGTATAACGATTTTTAGACAAATTGCTCAATATATTGTAATTTTAAAAGTTAAAACTAGCAAAAATAATTATAAAATTGTTTGCAAAGATAATCGAAATTGTGCTTATTAGATAAAGCTTCTATAAAATATTAACAGACACATACTTCAAAGTATATACACAACTTATAATTATTAAAATTCTGAATATGAGCATACCTGCCTACTTGAAAAAAGGAGATAAAATTGCAATATTATGCCCTGCTAGCTATATAAATAAGGAAGTAGATTTGAGTCCAGCATACGATATTCTCAGATCTTGGGGACTCGTACCTGTCATATACGATTCAGTGACGGCTCAACATAATCAATTTGCTGGTACGGACGAGTTACGAGCAGAGGATATACAGCGTGCAATAGATGATCCTGAGATTAAAGCTATAATAGCTGGACGAGGAGGCTACGGCTCGGTACGTATCTTGGACAGGATAGACTTTAGTAATTTTCAAAAAAATCCAAAATGGTTAGTTGGATTTAGTGATATCACGGCCTTACATGCGCACATATATTCATTGTACCAGATACCTACTATTCACGGACAGATGGTCAAATCATTTTTAGACGCTTCCTTAGAATCACTCGAGACTCTAAAAAGTGCTTTATTTGGAGACAATATTGATCTTACCTATG
Source organism: Sphingobacterium sp. (assembly GCA_045629405.1). Classification (GTDB taxonomy): domain Bacteria; phylum Bacteroidota; class Bacteroidia; order Sphingobacteriales; family Sphingobacteriaceae; genus Sphingobacterium. Next base: position 3,011 of record JAZQRD010000124.1, read on the forward strand.
ATCAGTCCATATATAATAATCGCTCAGGCGTTTGTGAAGGTGTGTTACTAGGAGGTAATCTATCTATCTTACACAGTGTAATAGCTTCTCCATCAGATTTCAATTACGATGGGAAAATATTATTTATTGAAGATGTAAGTGAGTCACATTACAATATTGATAGAATGTTGTGGACACTTAAAAGAGCTGGTAAACTGAGAAACTTAAAAGGACTAATAGTCGGAGGCTTTACAGAGTTAAATGATTCGAATCCACCATTTGGCCAACGTTATGAAGATATCATCATGGATAAAGTTGCAGAATACAACTACCCGGTAGCTTTTCATTATCCTGCAGGTCATATTGACGATAATAGAGTTCTTGTGTTCGGTAAAAAAGTTCAATTGGCTATTGATAATAATCTGGTTAATCTTACTTATCTCTAACCGTTACAAACCATAGAAAAAAAGATAGCTAAACTTAATTCAATGAAATGAGTTTAGTTATCTTACTTATTTCCTTATTAGCCTAAAATCATAACATATCAAGTATTATAATAAGAGTAATTAAGTACTTACTTAGACATACCTTCAGATACTAACTATAACTTTAAAATTTATCAATGTTCAACAGATAAATGATTAAAGTAAACATATATTATCCAATAACAAGTGATTTTCACAAAGTTTTGATAATTTCAATTTTTAAATATTTCAAAAGTTCTAATTATTCATTAACAATGCCATATTCATATTTGGCTTAATGTATAATCATTCAACAAATCCTTCATAATGAAAGATTTTTCGTAAAAATAATTCTTGTTTATTATGCTCATAATAGAGTCATTACCTTAGCTGAAGAAACAAATTATGATATCATGGAGCTAAGTGAAATTGACAAAAAAGGTTCAATAGTTAATTTATCTGAATTAGGTATTCAGGCAAGTATTGAAAACTGGAACTTAAGCAACGAACAGCTTACTACACAAACATTAGCGTTGGGCCAAGGTCTTCTTAATGATAAAGGAGCATTGTGCGTCAATACAGGGAAATTCACAGGTAGATCTCCTAAGGATAAATTCATCGTTAAAGACGCAATTACTACAGATAGTATTGATTGGGGAGATGTAAACATCCCGACAACTGTAGAGATATTCGAGAATTTATATCAGAAGATGGTTAAATTCTTAGATGGTAAAGAAATATGGGCAAGAAATTGTTTTGCAGGTGCAGATCCATCATACCGATTAAATGTGACTGTTGTAAATACTACACCATGGGCAAATTTATTCTGTAATAACCTATTCATTACACCTACAGAGCAAGAATTAACAACTTTCGAGAAAGAGTGGTTAATATTACAAGTTCCAGAATTTCTAGCAAATCCAAGTATTGATGGTGTTAGATCTGAAAACTTCACAATCGTAAATTTTTCTAAAAAAACAATCTTAATCGGAGGTTCAGCATACACTGGTGAAATGAAAAAAGGCATTTTCGGTGTATTAAACTTTATTCTTCCACATGAACACGGAGTATTACCAATGCACTGTTCAGCAAACGAAGGTGAAAATGGTGATGTAGCTTTATTCTTTGGTTTGAGTGGTACTGGTAAGACAACCTTATCAGCTGATGCTACGAGATCATTAATTGGTGATGATGAACACGGCTGGGCAGATGGAAGTGTTTTCAATTTTGAGGGTGGGTGTTATGCAAAAGCTATTGATTTGAGTGCAGAAAAAGAACCCGAAATATATGGTGCTATCAAACCTGGTGCACTATTAGAAAATGTTTCATTCTTTCCGAATACCAATGAGGTAAACTTCGCGGATAAAAGCATTACTGAAAATACCCGTGTAGCATACCCTATTGACTACATACCAAATGCTAAGGTACCATCATTAGCAAATACAAATCCGAAAAATATATTTTTCTTAACTTGTGATGCATACGGTATATTACCTCCTATATCAAAGTTAACAAAAGAACAGGCTATGTATCACTTCATTTCAGGTTATACAGCAAAAGTAGCAGGTACAGAAGTTGGTGTAACCGAACCTCAGACTACATTTTCTGCATGTTTTGGAAGAGTATTTTTACCGTTGCATCCTATTAAATATGCTGAACTATTAGGTGCGAAGTTAGATCAACATCCTGATGTTAATGTATGGCTGATTAATACAGGATGGACTGGTGGTAAATACGGTGAAGGAAAACGAATGAACCTAAAATACACAAGAGCAATGATCAATGCTGCTATCAATGGCGATCTTGATCAAGTAGAATATGTACCACATGTGATATTTGGTGTATTAAAACCCCAGTCATGTCCAGGCGTACCAGCTGAGGTGTTAAATCCACGTAATACATGGGCGAGTACAGAAGCATATGATAAGCAAGCATTAGCATTAGCTAATCTATTCGTAGAGAATTTTAAACAATATGCTGATGAGGCATCAGCTGATATTCTGTCAGCAGCACCTTTGACATCTTTGTAGGATAAAAGATAATATAATAAAAAAGGCTTTACAAAATGTAAAGCCTTTTTTATTATGCAAATATTTTAGCGTGCCAACTGTCTTTGAAAGCGACTTGCCACTTATCTTGTAATTCTTCGCTTGACGTAATTAGATTATTGAAAACTATAGTATCGGCAGTGATAGAACCTAACTTAATTAAATTCTCAAACTCACTACGATCAGCTATCTGTACCATATTATTCTCATCTATATAGGCCACACGCATTCTATCAAAAAAATCAATAGCATAACGTTCACCCAACGATTTAATAAAGTGTACTGATTTATCAATCGAACATCCTGTAACACCAGCTACAGACTCGTCGACTTCTAAAATTAAAAATAGATTGTCTTTAATATAACCTTTTGCATATAATGCTGATCCATGAGCAGTCCAATTTGCAACAAATGATTCCAAATCATTTTCTAAAAAGGATACTACTCCAGCATCCAACTTTCTATCTGCTTGATAAATCCATACTCTACTCATAAGCTAATTATTAATGTACGTAATAAGGAGAAATCATCAAGTATACAATAACGCCAGTCACAGCTACGTACAACCACATTGGGTAAGTAATACGTGCCAGTTTTTTATGACGCTCATAAGCGCCTGCTATACCGCGCACAAAAGTGAACAATACGAACGGAATGATAATTACAGATAAAACAATATGTGTAATTAAAATAAAGAAATAAACGTAACGAATTGTTCCTTCACCACCGTAAGGAGTACTATCAGAAGTCATATGATACGCTACATACATCAACAAAAATAATGATGAAAGTACCATACAAACTTTAATTAAATTTTCATGGAGCTTTAAGTTACCTTTTTTAACAGCAGCTACCGCAAGAAATAATAACACGGCTGTCAATCCATTTATTGAAGCATAAATAGGAGGTAGAAAACTCAAAGGCTCTATATCATATCCCAGTTTACGCAGATTAACACCAAATAGGGCTGCAACTGCTAAAGGAATCAACACAGATAATACCCATATTATCCCTTTATATTTCTTTTCTTCTTCTGTCATTGCCATATTACTTCTTTTGAATTTTGAAAGGATTATTTCTAGCTTCTTCTACTAACTGAACTTTGATCTCATCTTTCAAACGCTCAACTTCTGTTTTTAAATTTATATCATAAAAACCACGAATTCTTCGTTGAGAATCAATTAATATGTAGTTATTAGAAATGATGAAACCATTAGGATTGTTCGGATCAATCATAGCATCAATCAACAATTGTTGAGTTGCATAATTAAAAATATCAGGTTGACCACCTAATACCTTCCATGAGTGACTATGTTTATCCGTATACTGCTTAGCAACGAAATGCAGCTCATTAATAGTTGAACTTGAGTCTACATTCAATGAATAGAACTTAACTTTAGGATTATTAGTAAAACGTTCTGCTACTGGCACCAAACTCTGTATCAGTGTAGCAGATAATCCCTTATCACCTGGATAGAATAAATGCACTACTGTAATGACCGAATCTTGGGAAAATAATTCAACAGTATTTGAATCACTATCTATAAAATTCAACGGTTTCACCTGATGAAAAAGAGTATCAGGCATCTCTCTACCCATTTTTCGGACAGTTTTACCAGTTAATACTTTTTCACCATAGATAGGAAGTCTCAAATATTCATTCGAACCAACCTTATTTAAAACTATATACAAAAATCCTGGCACTAGTAGTACTATTGCCAGGATTATTATAGTTGAAATATTTCTCTTCTTGGAATTATTATCCATTATTAGTTATTAGGATAAACAGGATGACTTTGTAAACTAGTCAATAAATAATCACCTTCTACTAACATTAGAACAATGAAATAAATAATGAAGATGAATACAATTCCACAAGTCACTATAAAACCAGATTTCTCAAATTTCAAGTGCATGAAGTAAGCAACAATATAGTACGCTTTAACAATTGTCAATACAATATAAATTGTGTTAACTAAAGCACCTTTTTGTAAAATACCCCAGTGGTGGACAAAGCCTAAGGCGATTAAGAACTCCAATGCTGTTAGAGCTAACAACACGAAGAATATTGTCCAAATACCTTTTTTATCCATACCCTCACCGTGCTCGTGAGCATCGTGAGTAGCTATATGATCGTGATTTGCCATTTTTCGTTATAATATTTTAAAGCCAATAATTAGATTAAGTAGAAGAATGTAAATACGAATACCCACACTAAATCTACAAAGTGCCAGTATAAACCAACCTTCTCAACCATAAGATACGTACCTCTGTTTTCAAACGTATTATTCATAGCCATGAATAAAATAATGATATTTAATAAAATACCGATTGAAACGTGAAATCCGTGGAATCCGGTGATGGTGAAGAACAAGTTAGAGAATTGCAATGCTGCAGTATACGAGATGTCTTTCGTAAAATATGGTTGTAATGCTGCTGCAATAGCGTCTGGATCAGTTAAACCTGTTGCTGGGTTTTTACCAAACCAGAATCCTTGGTGATGTAAATGTGACCATTCAATAGCTTGACATCCTACGAATAACAAACCACCTAGAATAGTCCAGATCATCCATTTGATAACTTCTTGTTTTGAATTTCTATGACCTGCTTCAACGGCTAATACCATTGTTACAGATGACATAATAAGGATGAAGGTCATAATACCTACGAAAACCAAAGGTTGACCTGACTCAGCGATACCTGGTACAGATTGGAAAATCTTATCCGCATCTATCCAAGTCGGTTGAGCAAATTTTTGAGCACCGTAATAAATTAAAAATGCTGAAAATGTAAATGCGTCCGATACTAAGAAAAACCACATCATGATTTTTCCATACTCTAAGTTCCAAGGCGACTTACCACCACTCCATGGTCCGTCTTTTACCTTATCCAATTGCGATACAGTTGTACTCATTGTTTACTATTATTGATTCAAAAGTAAGAAAACATATATATAAATCCATAAAAGATCTAGAAAATGCCAAAAAATAACGGCTAGATCCATTCTAAAAACATTGTTTTCGTGAGGAATTGGTTTTGCTGCCCCAAGAAATGAGCGCAATAGCACCAACAAACCCGCTACAATGTGTGCTAAGTGCAATCCAGTAAATACATAGATGAATGATTGAGATGCATTATTATTAATAAAAAATACACCTTGATCAGTCAATACACCCCATGCATGTAATTGCAAAGCGAAAAATACGATTCCAAGAACCATCGTGACTACTAGAAGAATCTTTTGCTTAGCTAATTCACCTGCTTTAGCAGCTTTATAGGCTAAGTGTAAAGAGATACTACTAATAATAATTACTACAGTACTAAGAATAAATGCTTGAGGCAAGATAGTTTTGATACCCTTATCGACACCTGAAGCCGTATATACTATAAAACCACTAGAAAGAGCCGCAAACATCATAAACATACCGATCAATCCTAACCAAAGGCTGAATCTTTTAGCTTTACGCTGTTGATGTACTTCTTCTAATTGTATGTTATTGTTTTCCATTTATATTATTTAAAAGGAATAAAATCAAAAAGTAAAACTAATTGCGTCAAAGGTAGATATAAAAATGATACATACATTACCTTTTTAGCTGAAGCATCAGTACGTTCAACGTAATGTTTATAACCGTACCAACTAAACATTAGTCCACCAATCAACGATATAATTGTAAATATCCATCCACCAAAACCAAAATATAATGGTAAAAAGCCCGCAGGAATCATTGCTATTGCTGACAATAGAATGAAAAAAGCAGAAATACCATCTTTTTTAGTAGTTGGCAATAGATGAATACCAGCTTTGTCGTAATCTTCATAAGCTACCCATGCTATTGCCCAAAAGTGTGGATATTGCCATAAGAATTGAATAGCAAATAGCACTAGCGGTGTAATAACAACTGCAGCTTCACTAACAGCAGCATACTCCAACCCAAATCCTGCAGATTTAAATGAAGCATAATAGCCAATTAGTGGAGGCAATGCTCCTGGAATTGCGCCTACAAATACGGCAATTGGAGATTTTTGTTTTAATGGAGTATATACAAAAGCATATAAGAAAATAGAGAAAACAGATATTAAGCCTGCCGCAAAATTTAAGCGCACCAATACCAATGTACCTACTATTCCCATCAATACACTTAATACTAACGCCTGACCCGTTGTCATTCTTCCAGCTGGAAGAGGACGATCCATCGTGCGTTTCATAAGTTTATCGATATCTTTCTCAAAGATTTCGTTAAATCCGTTAGCAGCTCCCGTAACCAGGAATCCACCTATTGTTAACAATAACCAATTAAACCAAATTATATCACCCTGTTGATTCGCTCCTATTAAAAATGAAACAGATGCTGAAAATACAACAGTTAACGTTAATCGTAATTTGACAAGTTTGTTAAAATCCGAAATAAAAGTTTTCATTCGATTCTCCTACTCTATACTCAATCATAAAGCCTCGTGCAAAGCACTAGGCTATAAAAATTATCTCTTCAGTTTCGTCATTAAAAGCATCAAATAATACTGTGCTCCGAAAAACAAACTCGCAACTACTAAGTGAGTCGTCTGTGCAAAAGCAGGCACATTAAATCTTGCTAATACAATACCAGACAACATTTGTAAAAGAACTAATATCAATACTACCCACGCATATTTACTTTGAATAGAATACTTACTAAATCTACTTTTAACCAAATAAAAATAAACAACAGCAAGAATCAAAGTTACATACGCAAGTAATCTATGTATCAAATATTTGTCTCCCAACAATTCGATCCATTGTGATCTAGCTACACCTTCTGCATTCAAATGATCAATTCCCTCACGCACCTCAGTACCCAATACTACTTGTATCAATAAAAGAATCAAGGATACAATAGCTAAAGCCTTAAGGCCAGTTGAAGGATAATTAACTAATATTGTCTTATTTCGATGTGTAGTGGAAAGGTAAAAAGTATAAATACTAATACCTACAATTACTAAAGCTAAAAGCATATGAACGGTGATAATCCAAGGCATCAAATTGGTAGAAACCACTATGGATCCTAACCATGCTTGTAATACTACCGCAAATACATTGACTACACTCCAAATAAAGATAGAAGGTTTAGATTTGATATAAGTAAAGGAATATATAGCTGAGAATAATAAAGCGAATCCTGCGACAACACCTACTAATCTATTAATATACTCTGTCCAAGTTTTGGCGACATTAAATTCTTCATGTACAAGAATCGATTCGTCATGACGTATTTGATCGGCTAATTCTTTGTAACCAAAGACATCTACAATATTTGCAAAACGTAAATTCTTTTTCAAACGGCCTTCCACATATTGTTCTTCATAGCCCACAGGCAATTGGGAAACATCAGTAGGAGGTATAATTTGGTTAAAACACTTAGGCCAATCTGGACATCCCATTCCTGAACCAGTACTACGTACCACACCACCTGCCAAGATTACAAGAAACAAAACAATTATTGTTATTCTATTTACTGTAATAAATCTTTTTTCTGTCGATGGGTACATGTACTTAAATCCTTTAAATATTAGCAAGTAGATAGAAGGTAGGTGTAAACCTAACCTTCTACTACTCTATTATTATCTTTATTCCATTGTTCTTGAATACGAATAGCTTCTTCATTACCTTCGAAATCGTGAGGCATATTTGAGCTCATTGTTTGAGAGAACGGAATATGTTGAGGAATGAAATCCTCGTTGTGACCTGGTTTACTGTAGTCATAAGGCCAACGGTACACTGAAGGAATTTCACCTGGCCAGTTTCCATGGATATGCTCTACAGGAGTAGTCCATTCTAAAGTATTTGATTGCCAAGGGTTTTGAATAGCTTTCTTACCATAGAAAATTGAACCAAAGAAGTTAATTAAAAACGCAAGTTGACCAATACCAGCAATAATAGCCGCCCAAGTAACTAATACGTTTACTGACACCCATTTCTCCATGAAAGGGAACTCAGTGAATGCGTAGTAACGACGAGGAACACCATCAATACCCATAAAGTGCATTGGGAAGAATACCAAGTACGCACCTAAAAATGTAAGCCAGAAGTGGAAGTAAGCTAACTTCTCATCCATCATACGACCAAACATTTTAGGGTACCAGTGATAAACACCACACAACATACCAAAGATAGATGCAGAACCCATTACCAAGTGGAAGTGAGCTACTACGAAGTATGTATCGTGTAAGTTGATATCTAATGTAGCGTTACCTAAGAATATACCTGTTAAACCACCCGAGATAAAGAATGATACCATACCAATAGCGAACATCATAGCTGGAGTAAAACGAATATTACCTCTCCATAATGTAGCCATATAGTTAAATGATTTAACTGCTGAAGGCACAGCAATAATCAACGTTGTAATCATAAATACACCACCTAAGAAAGGATTCATACCTGTTACGAACATGTGGTGACCCCATACAATAAATGATAATACAGTAATACCAACTAATGAATAAACCATCGCATGGTATCCGAAGATCGGCTTACGTGAGTTTGTAGCAATAACTTCAGAAGTTAAACCTAATGCAGGCATTACTACGATATAAACCTCTGGGTGACCTAAGAACCAGAATAAGTGTTGGAACAAGATTGGAGATCCACCTTCGTTAGGTAAGATCTGACCTTGAACAACTAAATCTGATAAATAGAAAGAAGTACCAGCTGAACGATCAAAAATTAACAAAACTACTGCTGAAACTAATACTGGGAATGATAACAAACCTACGATAGCTGTTAGGAAGAATGACCAAATAGTTAATGGCATTTTCCATAGATCCATACCTTTAGTACGCATATTCAAGATAGTAGAGATGTAGTTAACACCACCTAATACTTGAGATACAATAAACAAAGTCATTGATGCTAACCACAATGTCATACCTAAGCCTGAGCCAGGAATAGCAGTAGGAATAGCAGACAATGGAGGATAGATCGTCCAACCAGCTGATGCAGGACCACTCTCTACAAAGAAAGAGGCAATCATGATAACACAAGCTACAAAGAAGAACCAGTATGACATACAGTTCATCAATGGAGATGCCATATCGCGTGCACCAATTTGATAAGGTATTAACAAGTTACTAAACGTACCAGATAAACCAGCAGTCAATACAAAGAATACCATCATGGTACCGTGAATAGTAACTAATGAAAGGAAGAAGTCCGGCTTTATTCGGCCACCTTCAGCCCATTTTCCTAAAAATACTTCTAAGATTGGGAAATCTTTATCCGGCCAAGCTAATTGGATACGGAATAAAAGAGATAATAACATGGCAAAAACTGCCATTATGATACCAGTGATCAAGAATTGCTTCGCAATCATCTTGTGGTCCATACTAAAGATATATTTAGATATGAACGACTCATGGTGGTGACCATGTGCGTCGTGATGAGCTGCGTCGTGAGATATAACTGTACTTGACATATTATTTTATAAAAAATCTTTCTACAATTAATTGATTGAAGCTGTATGAAGAGCTTCTACTTCGTTTTTGCTAGCAAATTCTTTTTGCAAATCTTCAGTGAAGTATTTGTTTTGTGTTGCTAACCACTCTTTATATTCAGCTTCAGTAACAACGATAACTTTTTTACCCATGTTCCAGTGACCTGAACCACAAATTTTGTTACATAACATGATGAAGTCATACTTAGGATCGTTCATCTTATCACGCATTTCTTCAGTAGTTACTGTAGGTGTGAATTGGAAATAGTTAGTCATACCTGGTACAGCGTTGATTTGAACGCGGAAGTCAGGAATATAAAATGAGTGAATAATATCTTTTGAAAGAATATGGAAACGTACAGCCTTATTTACAGGAATTACAATATCCTGAGTCTGTAAGTCATCCCATGAAGCTTTATCATTGAAGTCAATACCATAAGGATTCGTTGGCGTAGTCATTTTGTAATTACGTTTACCAATCTCACCATCTGTACCAGGGTAACGTACGCTCCAAGCAAACTGCTCAGCTAGTACCTCTACTTGGATTGCAGATTTTTGTAATTCTTCAGGAACATTAGTAATTGATCTCCAAGTAAAGAAACCAAATAAAACTAATACAGTTAACACAATAGCTGGAACAATAGTCCAAATTTTTTCGATAGTATCGTTGTGTGGGTAGTAGTAAGCTTGACGTTTAGCTTTAGCTCTATATACATATGTGAAAGTTAATAACACGATGTGCGTAATAACTAATACAAATGTTGTGATAGCTAATGTAATGATAAACATTTGGTCGATATCTCTACCGTGTAAAGTAGAAGCATCTCTCCAAGACCAAGATCCCCATACAGCATATGAATAGTATACTCCTGCTAAGAATACGACTAAGAATACTAATAATAATCCAGCTTGTAAATTATTGTTCGCTAAAGGATTATGCTTACCATTCATTTTGCGTGTTAACACATATACTGAGTGGATTTTACCAACTACAGCAACTAGTGTACATACGACTAAGAATAATAACACATAATAAAAGAAGTTGGTATAAACTTGTGGATCAATTTTAGTTACCTCTTCTACTTTCGTTGCTCCTGCTGCAGCTGATGCGGTAGCGGCGTCTACTACTGTAGCAGCAGCTGAATCCACCAAAACAGCAGCACTATCAACAGATGCTACTTCAGAAGCTGTTGTTGATACTGCCAATACAGTATCAACAACAGTCGAATCATTTTGCATTGCCATCACTGGCGCAACAAAAAACAAGCTGATTAATAGTATTAAACCCGTTAAGGATTTAAACCTGTTATTTAATTTTAAATTCATCTCTTTTATAAACGTTTGAACGTAACCTCTAATTATTATTAAATCTGATGATGTAAACTCTCATCAAGGAATGGATGATGTTTAGGAGCTAATGCATGCTTACTTAATTTAGTTAACACTAAGAAAGCGAATAAACCAAAGAAACCTGCAGCAGTACCTATCTCGATAAGACCAAAACCTCTGTCTGTTTCTACAGTACCAGGCATGATCATGATGTAGTAATCTAACCAGTGACCAGCTAATAATAAAATAGCTACAAATAACATTACATTTTGCTTACGTTTAGCATCTCTATCAACTAATAGCAATAATGGAGCTAAGAAGTTAATAATGATACTTAACCAGAACCAAGGTTTATATTCAGGTTCCCAACGTTTGTAAAAGTATACAGTTTCCTCAGGAATGTTTGAATACCAAATTAACATAAACTGTGCAAACCATACATAAGTCCAGAAGATTGAGAAACCAAACATTAACTTTCCTAAGTCATGTAAATGGTTATCATTAACCCAAGCCATGTAACCAGCTTTCTTCAATAAGACTAATATAACAACAATAGCAGCGATACCACTAACCCACATTGCTGCGAAGTTGTACCAACCAAACATTGTTGAAAACCAGTGCGCCTCTAGAGACATGATTGTATCGAAAGACCAAATTGGAGTAGTGAAACCAAAGATTACTAAAAAGATTGCAGATAATTTGAAACTTTGCTTATAAGATTTCAAACCCCCAGCTAAGTCTTCTTGGTATGATAATTTAGCTAGAACAAAAGCAAAAATACTGTAAGTACCCATGAACAATACCTGGCGGATAAAGAATCCTGGGATGTTCAAAAATGCTTGTTTACCAGCTACTAACTTATCATAGTTAGCGTGATTAGGATCAAATAATGTAGGATCCGTCCAGTGATGGTACAAGGTATGTGAGTAAATACCTCCAGCTGCGATGATCAATAAAATAACCGAAGCGATCGGTAATACTGATGCCATAGCTTGAGGAATACGAACCAAACCTGCAGACCAACCTGATTGCGTAACCATTTGTAGTGCGATGAAAAAAGCTCCAGCTGCACACACACAAGCAAAATAATATCCCATCAATAATAGATTGGCGAATGTGCGCATTGTCTCCCCTGTTGCAAGACCATATGCAATAGTTGCAACACCAGCTACAATAGCAATTAAGCTAACAATCTTCGCTGTGCCAGCAAATGTATATTGCTCGCTGAAATTATAATCGTGATGATGATTGTGAGTTCCCATTTATTTAGTTGATGTTAGATTATTTCTTTTGTAATTCCTGTACATACATAACTACTTTCCAACGTTCTTCTGGATTCAATTGCGACGCATGCGAACCCATTGTGTTAAGACCGTAATAGATCGTATGATAAATTTTCCCAGCAGATAAATCTGCCATTAATCCACCTCTTGAAGAGTTAGCACCTGCTGATTTTGAATAAGCAGGAGGATTAGGGAAATTCTCTAATTTACGTGTACCTCTAGAGTCAGTAACCTGACGATCTTTAGTAATAGAACCGTCGCCAGCTCCTTCTTTACCGTGACATACAGCACAGTTAGCGATATATAAGTGCTGACCTTGTGCAATATTTTCTTTAGATACTTCTAATGGATTAGAAACTTCAATACCTGCTCTTTCGTAATCAGCTGGCGTATTAGAATAGTCTGATCCAAAATTCTCGAAACCTTGAGGAACTGTACCTGTAGGAGGAGTTTGAGCAGTTTGTTTATTCTTAAAATTATCGTTCGGCTGATCTGGATTGAAAGCAATCGGATCGTACATATTACGCGAAAATTCTAATCCCGTACTACGCGTAGTACCGTCTCCACATGCAGTAGTTACTGCTGCAAAAGCCACAGCTACACATACAGCGCCAAGAAAATTCTTCTTATTCATAACTAACATATTTTCTTTCATTGTATTTAACTTCTACTGCGCCAGCTTGAGTTAATAAATCATTAATCAAAGCATGATCAGTATTTTCACGAGCGTCAACTGCTAAAATAAAACGATCATCTGTAGCTCTCAAGTCCATAACACGTGGTGCACGTCCTGGGAACAAATGATTACGGTAAAAGAATGTTGCTACCATACCCAAAGCACATAATAAGATTGTCACCTCGAATGTAACCGGTACAAAGTTTGGAAGACCAAACGAAGGTTTACCACCGATGTTCATAGGCCAATCATAAGCCATAGTATAATACAACAAACTAAATCCTAAAGTTGTACCTAACGCACCAAAACAAAATGCTGCGATGGGTAATCTTGAAGGTTGTACACCTAGTTTAGCTTCAATTCCGTGAATTGGCATTGGTGTATAACAGTCATATATGCTGATGTTATTCGCTTGCAATTTTTCAATCCCGTGCATTAAATCATCAGGATCCGCAAAACTACCTAATATATATTTTGTATTGCTCATTGCTATTATTTTTTACGTAATGCTTTAATTTCCTCTTCTGTAACTGAATCGTACTTCTCTAATGACTTTTTAAAGAATTCTACTTGATCTTCAGGGAATGCACCTTCTTGAATCAGTTTAGTCTTATGTTGTAAGCTAGAGCTTTTCAATAATAACTTAACCTCTGCAATAGCGATACCTGGTAAGAAACGTAAGAACAATAAGAATAATGTAAAGAATAGACCAATTGAACCTACGAAGATACCAACATCAACCCAAGTTGGGTAGAACATAGCCCAAGATGAAGGTAAGTAATCACGGTGTAATGAAGTAACGATAATTACAAAACGCTCAAACCACATACCGATATTCACTACGATAGATAATACCCATGAAATAGGAATACTTGTACGGATTTTCTTGAACCAGAATAACTGTGGAGAAATTACGTTACATGTCATCATCGCCCAGTAAGCCCATGCATAAGGACCCGCTACACGGTTAGCAAATGCATACATTTCATATTCTGAACCTGAATACCATGCAATGAATAACTCTGTTAAATATGCAACACCTACGATTGAACCAGTAACCATAATGATCTTGTTCATCGATTCGATATGGAACATCGTGATGTAGTGCTCAAAGTTTAATACTTTACGTAAAATTAATAATAACGTCTGTACCATCGCGAAGCCTGAGAAGATCGCACCAGCCACGAAATATGGAGGGAAGATCGTCGTATGCCAACCTGGAATTACAGAAGTTGCAAAGTCCATAGATACGATAGTGTGTACAGATAATACTAATGGCGTAGAGATACCTGCTAAGATTAATGATACAATCTCAAAACGTTGCCAAGTCTTTACTGATCCGTTCCAACCGAATGAGAAGATTGAATAAATTCTCTTTCTCAAACCAGTAGCACGGTCACGTACTGAGGCAATATCAGGTAATAAACCACAGTACCAGAATACTAATGATACAGTGAAGTACGTAGAGATAGCGAAAGCATCCCATACAAGTGGTGAGTTAAAGTTAACCCATAAAGATCCAAATTGATTTGGTAATGGGAAAATCCAGTATGCTAACCAAGGACGTCCCATGTGAGCTACTACATATGTAGCAGCACAAATTACGGCGAAGATAGTCATCGCCTCCGCTGAACGGTTGATGGAATTACGCCAGTTTTGACGGAATAATAATAATACCGCCGAGATAAGCGTACCTGCGTGACCGATACCTACCCACCATACGAAGTCGGTGATATCCCAAGCCCAACCTACAGTTTTATTTAGACCCCAAGCACCGATACCCGTCCAGAACGTGTATCCAACACTCACGACCCAAAGCATAGCTCCACACACAGCTACGATAAATCCAATCCACCAAGCTTTGTTTGGCTTATTTTCAACCGGTAGTAAGATATCATCCGTAATTTGTGCATACGTGATGTCCTTACCGGTCATTAATGGTTCTCTTAATATTGATTCGTTATGCGATGACATAGTTTTTTTATTTCAAATAAAGAATAAAATTACGCTTCAAATGTGTTTCTTACTTTAGTCATGTAACCGATGTTCGGTTGTACATTGATCTCTTCTAACACATAATAAACACGCTCGTTACGTAATGCTTTTGAAACTTCTGATTCAGGATCATTAGCATCTCCAAAGATAATAGCGTTTGCAGAACATGCTGCTTGACAAGCCATTTTTACATCACCGTCTTTTAATTTACGGTTCTCCATTTTAGCTTGTAATTTACCACCTTGGATACGTTGGATACACATTGAACATTTCTCCATTACACCACGTGAACGTGTAGTAACATCTGGATTCAATACCAATTGTGTAAACTCGTTATTTAAATAGTTATCGAAACGTGAATCGTTCCAGTAGTTAAACCAGTTAAAACGGCGTACTTTGTATGGACAGTTATTTGCACAGTAACGAGTACCGAAACAACGGTTGTAAGCCATATGGTTAAGGCCCTCTGACGAGTGAACTGTTGCTAATACTGGACATACTGTCTCACATGGAGCATGCTCACAGTGTTGACACAACATTGGTTGATGAACAACTGTTACATTTTCGAAATCTTGAATATTCGCGATATCGTTCTCTTTTGTGAATTTAGTTCCATTTTCTTCGATCGTATAGTAACGGTCAATTCTCAACCAGTGCATCTCACGACGACGACGAACCTCATCACGACCTACAACAGGAATGTTATTTTCAACGTTACATGCAACGATACATGAACCACAACCTGTACAAGCGTTCAAATCGATTGCCATTACCCATTTATGACCTGGTTGCTCAAATTTATTCCACAAATCATAAGTTTTGTGTGTATCTGAGAAACGACCTGATTCTGAGTTTGGATCTTTTAAATACTTAGCGAACGTCGTTTCACGAATGATATTACGACCTTCAATTGTATGGTGTGTTTGTGTTTGTGCTAATTCATATGTACCAGAAGCTTTAGTAACGGTTGCTTTGGCAGCCAACTGTACTGTACCATTTGCAACTGATGCAAAAGGATAAGCATTCTGACCAACATTATTACCTGCTTTACCTACAGCTGTACGACCGTAACCTAACGCTACAGATACTGTATTCATTGCTTGACCTGGTTGTAAAACAACTGGTAATTCAATAGATACACCATTAGCCTCAACTGTCACTTTACCGTTCTCGCCTAAACCTAATTGCTCAGCAAATTTAGGGTTTAATGCTGCATAGTTATCCCAAGTTACTTTAGATACTGGATCTGGCAACTCTTGTAAGTATGCATTATTAGCGTAACGACCGTCACGAATAGTAGTTGATTCGTATAATTTCAATTCTACTTCACCAGCGATTTTCTTAGCATCTGCTACGATAGCGCTAGATACAGCGGCTACATCAACTGAAGCAGTGTAAGAAGAACCTGTATTCGAACCTTTATAAATGAAGCCAGCTTGTAATACTTCTTTCCAAGATTTGCCAGTACCCGCTAAGATAGAAGCTTCCCAGTTTTGCTTAACGAAATCGTAAGCAGAAGTAGTATCACCAGCCCAAGTCAAGAAGCTAACTTCTGCTTGTCTTGTGTTGTATACTGGATTAATCGTAGGTTGAACAATTGAATAGAAACCTTCTTTGCTTGATGAATCACTCCATGACTCCAAATAAGTCGGAATTGGAGCGATAGCTTTCGTTAATGAAGCAGTCTCATCCGCACGATCAGCGAATGATAACGTGAATTCAATTTTAGCAATCGCCGCTTTTACATCTTCAGCATTGAAGTAGTTATATGCAGGATTACTGTTTAAGAATAATGCTACTCCAACTTGACCAGCTTTAGCAGCAGTTAAGAACTCTTGGAAAGCCGCATCAGATCCTTGATATTGTTTAGAATAGTTATCTAAATCAATGATAGCTCCGTATGCACCTAATTCTGTATTAATAGCATTAACTAATGCTTGGATGTTTACATCGTTAGCACCTGCTACAACTACTGCAGAACCTTTAGCATTAACTAATTCTTTAGCTGCTAATTTAACAGCAGTTTGTGCTTTTGCATTTGTAGTTCCACCAGCTACAGATTGACCTGTAATCTCATTGTATAAAGAGATCAATACAGCACCTTCTTCAGAAGGTTTGATAGCGATACGAACATCT
Organism: Sphingobacterium sp.; assembly: GCA_045629405.1. GTDB lineage: Bacteria > Bacteroidota > Bacteroidia > Sphingobacteriales > Sphingobacteriaceae > Sphingobacterium. The sequence goes on from JAZQRD010000124.1 coordinate 20,390, forward strand.
GCATTCGAACCAGTCATTGAAAGACCAGTCTCGAATTGGATATGACGTGACATCTTACCATTTTTCAATGATTTGTAGTCACGATTTTTGATATAATCTTGTGTATGCTCTTCACCAGCTAACCAAGAACCAAGGAAATCAGCTGCTACCGACACGACAACTTGCGCATTTGCAAAATGGTATGACGGAACTACTGCTTTACCGAAATTATTTTTATTAGCCTCAATAATACCACTGTAAGAAATAGCATCAACTTGAACTAATTCAGTAGTAGGGTATTTAGCAGATAATTTAGCGATTGACGCCAATACTGATGGAGAGTTAACTGTCGTAGCAACGATTGAAATTTTCTTACCAGCAGCAGCAGCTTTATCCAAAGCAGCTACAACGGTACCATCTAATTTCGACCATTCGACATCTTTACCTCCGATTTGAGGATTTTGTAACTTAGACATATCGTATAAATCTAATACTGATGCCACTGTATTAGCATCTGTACCTTGATTCAATCCGATAGCGTTAGGGTTCGCTTCTACTGAAATAGGGCGACCTTCACGAGTTCTAACTAAAATACTTTGTCCATTGAACGAAGAAGCATAGAAGTTAGGAATACCTGGAGTAATTTCTTCGGGCTTGATTACATAAGGAACAGCTTTGTGAACCGGTGTACGGTTACATGCTGCCAATGTAACAGCTCCTAAACCAAAACCTAAAGCCTTTAAGAAATCACGACGAGGTGTTCTTGTACTTAAGCCTTCTTCATTTAATACATCTTCTACAGGAATAGGCTCAGCAAACTCACTCTTACTTCCTTTTACGAAAGCAGGAGTTTGATTTAACTCTTCTAAACCTTTCCAATATTTTTTATTGCTATCCATTTAAGCTGTATATAAGATTGCGTTTTCCTAATTATTTATTAATAGTGACACTTACCACACTCTAATCCACCGATCATAGCAGCTGTCATTTTCTCACCTTTTTTCAATTTCTCGTGCGCTTCGATTAACTGATCATAGTATTGATTATCAGTATTAACCTCTGTGTCTTTGTGACAATCCACACACCATTTCATAGTCAATGGAGAATATTGATAAACCTCTTCCATAGTCTCAATTGGACCGTGACAAGTTTGACACTCAATACCAGCAACAGAAACGTGTTGTGAGTGATTGAAATACGCAAAGTCAGGTAAATTATGGATTCTAACCCATTCAATAGCTCTTGGATTATCACCATAAGTACGTGTATCTGGATCCCAGTCTACAGCACGGTAAAGTTTCAATAACTCTGGAGAAGTCTCACCATTATAGTGATCTGAAGCTGTAATCGTATTATGACAATTCATACAAACATTCGCCGAAGGAATAGAAGCATTTTTAGATTTGAAAGCACCACCATGACAGTACTGACAGTCAATTTGATTCACACCTGCGTGAACTTGGTGGGAGAATTTAATCGGCTGAAGTGGCTTGTAACCCGTATGTACACCAACATTCCACATTGTTTGCCATCCTAAGATAGCCAATAATGCAACCACCATTAAAGCTGTAAAGCCTACTAGTTTTTTGTTTTTAAGGAATTTTTGAGCAAATTTTACTTTACCCGACTCTTCATAAGCTTCATTACGAACACGAGCAGCTTCAATCGCAGACTGATTATTAACAATAACTTTCTCTAAAGTCTTAATAACACGACTCAAGATAACAATTACACCAATCGCAAGCGCCAACACAGAAGCAACACCAATAATCATTAAACTATTAGCATCTGAACTACCTGCCGCTTCAGCACCACCAGCTTGAGCTTGTGGACTTGCCAATCTAGCTTCCTCTTCCTTAACAAAGGCAACAATACCTTTAATTTGATCATCAGAAAATTGAGTAAATGCAGGCATCGCTACCTTATTCCATTCCTCAAAAATTTGATTAGCCATTGGATCACCAGAAGCGATCAACGCACCTGAATTCTTAATCCATTTAACCAACCATTCTTCTGAATGACGTTCAGACATACCAGCTAATGCTGGACCAGTCATTTTCTTGTCAATCTTGTGACAAGCACTACAATTTGCCTTAAATAACGCAGCTCCCTCCTTAGCATCTTGCGCATTTGATGACATTGTAACGGCAAATAACAACATCAGACCAACTGACATTGATTTCGCAAATCTTCCCAAAACGGATGAGATATTTCTCATATTTAGCACTTTATACTATTTATTTATGAATATAAAAATTACTTAGTTTCATTGCCGGAGCTATCACACCCACAAAACAATGCACAAAAGTATAACTTTATAAGCAATCAGTGACAATTTAATGACTCAAAATATCAATTTAAAATCATTCTAAATAACAATCAAATCGTCCATTTACTGCGTATTACGCTAATTATAACCCCTTTCAATTGGTATTGTTTTTGTTTAAAATACTATTTTCAGAAATTGTGCGTTAAATATCATTTATAATGTCGATAAATCATTTTTAACTTTTAAAATACTTAGTACCTTTCCAATTATGCATAGAATTTTATCTAATTTTATTAAAATTTTAGGAGGGCTCGTTATCCTAATTTTCTTACTATCATGTCACACAAAAGAAATTAATAAAATGAATGATTCAACAAAATACAACGTATTGACTGACGAAGAGAAGTATGTAATATTAAGAAAAGGTACTGAAATGCCATTCACAGGCGAGTTGCTAAACAACAAAGCCACGGGCACATATGTATGCAAACAGTGTGAAGCACCACTATATAGATCAGAGGACAAATTTGAGTCACACTGTGGTTGGCCAAGTTTCGATGATGAAATAGCTGGCGCTATACGCAAAGAGACAGATGCTGACGGTAGACGTATTGAAATACTTTGCAACAAATGTGGCGGTCATCTTGGGCATGTTTTCCACGGAGAAGGCTTTACGACCAAAGATACTAGACATTGTGTAAATTCTATTTCCATGAAATTTGTACCCGGAGAGAAAATTTAATGGCTGTAGATTTCACATAGAACCACTCCCCTATCAAATTGACTCGATTTACCACGGATTTGACTCAATAATATCCGAATAATCTCATGCGCTATCCGATCAATATCTTGCGAGATAGCGCACACTGAATGATCTATTAAAGAAAATATAATATTATCATCAAAAGCCCCCATTTTGTTTTCAGATAATACACTATGACACTTAAAATTTTGTAAGTCCCGATCAAATAGTACTACAGGAACATTATTCTTTAGAAGACGCTGAATCACATCCTGTAAATATTCAGTAGATGCAATTGATAATATGACAACCGCTATCATAAGCTAATCTTTTGATTCTATCTGCGATTTGCGCGAAGAATGGATTAGAAATATACTCTACCAGTATTCCTAAAATACGGGGCTAACCAGTACGTAAACTCTTAGCTAATTGATTAGGCTTATATTCAACTTTAATGACATAATCCAATACACGTTTAGTAAGACCTTCAGAAATCCTCTTTTCCTTAGCCTTGTCATTTAATATAAAGGATTCAGTAGTCACCGAAATACCAAGACTATTAGCTATATGATTAATGGATAATCTCTACTTCATATCTAAAATTGGACAAATAAGTTAGGTCAGTATCTAACTGTGATATAATATTCAATAATTGTCAACAGAAAATAAATTAACATAAAAATATGCCAAAATTACAGTGGCATGCCGTTTGCAATAACCACCAAAAGGAAGGAACATAATATGTCAAATTTAAACAATATCCAACTTCAGGATATAAATGATGGAAACGGAGAAGATTTTTACACTAGCTTTAAACAAAAGCTAACAGATATAGAGCAATTTCCGACTATATATAATTTCAAATTCATCGTGCCGGCTACTGCTGAAAACAAAGAGAAGATTGAAAATATATTTACGCACCCTAGCGCAAAGACAACGGTGAAAGATTCTAGTACAGGCAAGTACCATTCATACACGATTGAAAATTTTGTTAATTCAGCTGACGAAGTTATTGAATATTATAAAAAGGTCTCAGTCATTGAGAAGGTAATTATGATGTAAAACAAAAAAGGTGCTGTCAAGTTGACAGCACCTTTTTTGTTTTACAATTTTGTTCTTACTATATTAAGCTTCTACTTCTTCAGAAGCGAATTCTTCATAAAGCGTTGCGTAAGCTTCGTAATCATCGATAGCAGACGGCTTGAATACACGAATTTCTTGATCTTCAACAAACTTTAATACTTCAGGATTTAACTCATCATCCGCCATAACAACTACATCCGAATAAGTTAATGCACCTTTATATACATCTGCATAAGATCCCGAACCGTATACCGCACTATCAGCAGCTGAAACATCTTCTTGTGCAGGCATCTCACCATACTTTGAAGTTAATGAGTCAGCACCAAAATCAGCATCTTCGTTGAATAACGAATAAAATACTTTCGCGTCTTTGAAAGTAGGATCATCGTGATATACTTTTTTCAAGTATAAAGGTATCATAGCAGTAAACCACCCATGACAGTGAACAACATCAGGTGTCCAACCCAATTTCTTGACAGTTTCTAAAGCTCCTTTACAAAAGAATAATGAGCGTTCATTGTTATCATCAAAGAACTTACCATTCTCATCACGGAAAACTTTTTTGCGTTGGAAATATTCCTCGTTATCTAAGAAATATACCTGCATACGCGCAGCTGGCAAAGAAGCCACTTTAATGATTAATGGATTATCGTTATTATCCACCACTATATTCATTCCCGACAACCTTATCACCTCGTGAAGACGATTTCTGCGCTCATTAATATTACCAAAGCGTGGCATCAAAATACGGATCTCAAAACCCTTTTCTTGCATTGCTTGAGGTAATTGGCGTGTTATTTCAGAAATTTTACTTATTTCAAGGAAAGGCGACATCTCGTGGGTAACAAACAATATTTTCGTTTTAGCCATCTCCAATTGTTTTTTTATATTTGAACAGTAAAATCGGTCCACAAATATACGAAGAATAAATAAATTTTACAATTCTATAATCATTATACCTTTCTAATTACGAATTTATTATGCACTTTTGCATCCATTTTTACCCCTATGACAATGGAAATATTCAACACAAAAAGTGAGCTAAAAGCTTATCTAGAAAAGGTCAAATTTCCGCACACCAAAATTGCTTTGGTACCTACTATGGGTGCGCTGCATGACGGACATCTGTCTCTTATTAATCAAGCACAACAGCATGCAGATATAGTTGTATGTAGCATCTTTGTCAACCCTACACAATTTAACGATCCTAAAGATCTAGAAAAGTACCCTAGGCCCATAGAACAAGATATAGCCCTACTTCAAACTGCAAACTGTGATATACTTTTCCTCCCTACTGTCGAAGAAATGTATCCACCAAATGAGGAGAAATGGCTTATTGATTTAGGGCGATTAGATCAAATTTGGGAAGGCGAAAAGCGTCCTGGACATTTTCAAGGAGTGACACAAATAGTCTATAAATTATTTCAACTTGTGGAGCCTCATATTGCTTGCTTTGGGCAGAAAGATTTTCAACAAGTAATGGTCATCCAAAAGATGATAGAAATAAAAGAATTAGCAGTACAATTAATTATCTGTCCCATCATAAGAGATGACAATGGATTAGCTCTGAGTTCAAGAAATGTAAGATTGTCTGCTAACGGCAAACAAAAAGCATTGGTACTTTCTAAATCTTTAAATTACGTTCGAGAACAATTTAACTTTCAATCGCTACCTGTATTGAAAGCTAATGCGCTACAAATCATTGCCCAAGAAGGTGATGTAGACGTAGAATACTTTGCAATATGCGAAACCCGTACATTGGAGGAAATACAAGAAAGAGATTCTACAAAACAATACGTAGCACATATAGTAGCGTGGGTTGATGGCGTTCGACTTATAGACAACATGTTACTAAACTAGATAGATAATACATATTAAATATAAAAAAATTACCTTTGTATCATGATGATTGAAGTAATGAAATCGAAGATTCATCGTGCTCGTGTCACACAAGCCGAATTGAATTATGTGGGGAGTATTACCATTGATGAAGACTTAATGGATGCTGCAAATATTATTGCAAATGAAAAAGTTCAGATAGTAAATAACAACAATGGCGCTCGATTGGAGACTTATGTGATCCCTGGAGAACGTGGTACGGGTACGATCTGTTTGAATGGAGCAGCAGCAAGATTGGTACAAGTAGGTGATATAGTAATCATTATATCATATGCTTTGATGTCTCACGAAGAGGCTAAAAATCATAAGCCAAGCTTAGTATTCCCTGATGATAATAATCGATTAATAAAATAATTGTACATTTGATTATACTAATTAGTCTATAACAATCTGTGATAAATACTATTTCGCCATACAAAAGACTCTTCGCTGCGTTACTAACGTGTGTGATGAGCTTAATTGTCATCAGCGGAATAGTATTTATGCACAAAGAAGTAACTTCTAAAGGTGAAATTATAACCCATATTCACCCATATGATTTTACTGATACGGCCAATAAGCACACCCATAAA
>JAZQRD010000125.1:0-34071 GCA_045629405.1 Sphingobacterium sp.
CTGGCGTAAGTTGAACTTTCTTCTTACTAGTATCTTGTTGAATTAATTCTTCACGAGTTTCGTCCATTAGGGATACCTCATCTCCTATATAAGGTGTTGTTTGGGCTGTTCCTCTTATCACAGGCATCTTGACATCCTCTATCACATTGGCTACATCAGTGACTATACTTTTGGCTCTTGAAGTATTAAATACTAAGGTAGATAAGCCTACGACCATTATGGCAGGAATAACTCCTAAATACAGAAAACGTTTATTTTTTGAAGATTTATTTTTAAATAACATAATGATCCTTTTCTTTAAAAACGATTGATTCGAAAACTCATGTACCAATACTTGCCTATCGACCTTCATGGCATGAGCTACTAATAACTCCGCATAAGCGACCTTATCTTCCGAACATAATTCATCTGCAATACATTCATGCTGAAATTTTAGCTCTTTACTTATCCAATAAATAACTGGATTAAACCAATTCATGATTTTCATCAGCTCTACGAATACTAAATCGTAGCTATGGCCTTGTTCAATATGCACACGTTCATGTTTTTCAATTGCGGCATAGTTTTTCACCTGATATCCTAGAAACATCTTATTGAAGAAAGAAAAACCCATATAATCTGCTTCTGACTCGAACATACTTTTCACATGCCAAAGTTTAATGACTAACTTACCAATAGTGATTATTACTCCAATACTATATACGAATGCCAATACATCGGTCAATGTATACGTCCAAGTTTCTTGACGAGGAAGTGTAATTGGAATCTCAATCAGCTCCGCCAAATTCACAACTGGCAATTCCTGATACGTATAGGAATAGGCAGATAAATCAATGAAGAGTCCAATAGGAATTAATAAAGCGAACCCTAATGTAATCAGCAAATACCATCGATTCCATTGGAAAAAAGTCAGCATTTTGAATGAAAGCTGGTATAAGCTATACGATAATAGTATAGCTATATTTACTAATAGCAGATAAATTACCATAAAGTAAGTTTATAAAGTCGTTTATAATTTTATTTGTGCTTCTGAATAAGGTTCAGAATATCGTCCAAATCTTGAACATCCAGTTTTTTTTCTTCTAAGAAAAATGATAGCATCTGCTTAGGTGAATTTTCAAAATATCCACTTAAAAGCTTATCGGCTACTACCTTTTTATATGCTTGTTTTGAAATTGCTGGAACGTATTTATGACTCTTACCATAAGCAATATGATTCACAAAACCCTTGGTTTCGAGAATTCGTACAATAGTTGATACTGTATTGTATGCTGGCTTTGGCTCGGGCAACCGGTCAATGACTTCTTTAACGAAGCCACCGTCCATCTCCCACAGCTCATGCATGATCTGTTCCTCTGCCTTTGTGAGTTCTTTGATTTCGTGCATAACTCTGTTTATAATAAAATAATAACGGCACGTCTGCCTATAATCGATTACTATACTAAAGTTATAACTAAATATTTAGTTTAAAAACTATTTTTTTAGTTTGAAAGATTTATTTCCTTAATTATTAATCCATTTTCCAGCGACGATCGTTCTTTTTCTGCGATAACTTTGTCTTTGAATCTAATCGTGCTAATATCTTCGAACGTGGAATTTTCGTGGGTTTACGAGGTTTTTCTATTTTTAGAGCGTGTTCTAACAGTTTGAAAAATTTAACGAATAGTATCTCTTTATTTTTTAATTGGCTACGTGTTTCTGAAGAATCCAATTGTAACAAACCATCAGAAGTAAGACGAGATTGTAATTTCGATAGTAAACGCTCTTTCTGACTTTCAGAAAATATATTTGATTCAGCAATACTCCATGATAACGACACCTTCGTTTCTACCTTATTGATATGCTGACCACCAGCACCAGATGACCTAGCAGTTTTAATACTCAATTCCTTCTTTAAATTATTCCTATCAAACATATTACTACAAAGATTACGTATTTATTGCAAAATCAATGCAAAACCTTCGTTAACTTTGGCTGTTATAATTTATAAATCAACATATACTTCATGAAAATAGGCATAGTATGTTATCCAACATTTGGTGGTAGTGGTGTAGTAGCGACAGAACTAGGTAAAGGCTTAGCTTCTAAGGGGCACGAGATTCACTTTATCACTTATAGTCAACCAGCCAGATTAGATTTTTTTAATGAAAATTTATTCTATCATGAAGTTGCTGTATCGCAGTATCCATTATTCGATTTCTCTCCATACGAATCTGCATTGGCTAGTAAGTTAGTAGATGTAGTACGTTTTGAAAAATTGGATGTATTACATGTGCATTACGCTATCCCCCATGCTTCTGTAGCTTATCTGGCTAAGCAAATTTTGAAAACGTATGGTATACATATCCCTATCGTCACAACTCTTCACGGTACAGATATTACATTAGTTGGTAAAGACGAAAGTTTCAAACCTGTAGTTACATTCTCTATAAACGCATCTGACGGAGTCACTACAGTATCAGATAATTTGAAACAACAGACATTAGAATCATTTGATATCACTAGAGATATACAAGTGATTCCTAATTTTATTGATTTAAGTAGATTTCACCGTAGAAACAGTGAACACTTTAGAAAAGCTATTGCACCTGGAGATGAACGTATTCTAGTACATACTTCGAATTTTAGAAAAGTCAAGAATACAGAGGATGTTGTAAAAATATTTCATCAGGTAAATCAGGTAATCCCTAGCAAGCTGCTAATGGTCGGCGATGGTCCTGAACGTAGAAATGCAGAAGAGCTATCACGCAAACTAGGTATTGCACAGTCAGTACGTTTCTTGGGTAAACAAGATGCGATCGAAGAAATTTTATCTGTATCCGATTTATTTTTAATGCCGTCCTCATCAGAGAGTTTTGGATTAGCAGCTCTTGAAGCTATGGCTTGTTCAGTACCGGTGATTTCATCCAATACTGGAGGACTACCCGAACTAAACATAAATGGCGTATCAGGATTCTTAAGTGATGTTGGGGATGTGAATGATATGGCCAAAAATGCTATTTATATCTTAGAAGATTGTGAACGTTTAGCAAGTTTCAAAGAAGCTGCATTTGATCGTGCAAAAGTGTTTGAAATTTCGCAAATCATACCGCAATATGAAGAATATTATCAAACTGCTATAGACAGTATAAAAAATTAAACGGAAATAGAATTTTCTAACTCGCTAGCCCAAAAAAAAGTTATATCTTTGACTTTTGGAAATATTCCGAAAAATCATAAGCATGAAATATAAACGTATCCTACTAAAACTTAGCGGCGAAGCTCTTATGGGCGAGCAAAATTATGGTATTGACATCAATCGTGTAGCTCAATACGCACAAGATATCAAAGACATCCACGATCAAGGTTTAGAAATCGCGATTGTAATCGGTGGTGGAAATATCTATAGAGGTTTGAGTGCCGAGAAAGCTGGAATGGACAGAGTTCAAGCAGACTATATGGGTATGCTTGCGACGGTGATCAATTCAATGGCTTTACAAGATGCTTTAGAGAAAGTAGGATTGAAAACAAGATTACTTACAGCTATCAAAATGGAACAAATATGTGAGCCATTTATCCGCAGAAGAGCAGTAAGACATTTAGAAAAAGGTAGAATTGTTATCTTCGGTGCAGGTACTGGTAACCCATACTTCACAACAGATACAGCTGCATCTCTAAGAGCTATCGAGATCAATGCAGATGCTGTATTGAAAGGTACTCGTGTAGATGGAATCTATACAGCTGATCCAGAGAAAGATCCTAACGCTACTAAATTCGATCACATTTCATTCACAGATGTTTATGAAAAAGGATTAAATGTAATGGATATGACTGCTTTTACATTATGCCAAGAGAATAATTTACCAATCATCGTATTCGATATGAACAAGCCAGGTAACTTAAACAAGTTAGCAGCAGGCGAGCATATCGGTACAATTGTTAGTTAAGAATAAAACAATAAGACATATGAACGAACTGATATCTATTGAATTGGACGACTGCAGAGAAAAAATGTTTAAAGCAGTTGCGCATACCGAATCAGAACTTACAAAAATTCGTGCTGGTAAAGCATCTCCATCTATGTTAGACGGTATCCATGTTGATTACTATGGATCTGCTACTCCATTAGCTCAAGTAGCTAACGTGAATACTACAGATGCTCGTACTATTGTAATTCAACCCTGGGAAAAAAACATGTTAGGTACGATTGAAAAAGCAATCGTTGATTCTAATATTGGTTTAAACCCTCAAAATGATGGTGTTATTATTCGTTTAGTAGTACCTCAATTAACTGAAGAAAGAAGACGTGATTTAGTTAAAAAAGCGAAAGAAGAATCTGAAAAAGGTCGTATCGCTGTACGTAACATTCGTAAAGACGCTAATGAGTCTATCAAGAAATTGAAAAACGATGGTGCATCAGAAGATGAAATCAAAGTTGGTGAAGCTGAAGTTCAAAAACTAACAGATACGTATATCGCTAAAGTTGATCAATTAGCAGAATTGAAAGAAAAAGATATCATGACTATCTAATATTCAGGATACTTATAAAGATAAGGCTTCTCACATGAGAAGCCTTTTTTATTTTATTTAATACTTAAGAATACCATCTTTTGGAATATTATTTATTATTTTTAGGTAAATCAAATGAGATAACCAATGAATAATTCTAGAAGAGATTTCCTCAAAAAAGCTGGAATAGGTATACTAGGCACTTATGTGGGTAGTTCGTTACTACATTCTTGCACTACAGCTACCACAACTGCAAGCGGCCCTTTCGGTAATGTAGGTTTACAAGTATATTCACTACGAGACCTTATTGGTCAAGATCCCAAGCTTACGTTAGAAACCGTTGCTAAAATAGGTTACAAGCATATAGAAACCTTTGGGGTAGATGTTGTTAATAACTCATTTTGGGGAGTGAAAGTTGACGAATTAAAGAAGATTCTTCATGATAATAATTTAGCTACATATAGTGGTCATTATGACATGAGTAAATATCTAGATCCAAAAAGCAATGATGAAGAGAATATTGATCGATATATCGAAATAGCTAACACACTAGGTCAAAAATATATTATTGCACCGGTAACACCTATGCATAGTCTTAATGATATGACACCCGCAGATTACCAATATGCTGCTGACCAACTAAATAAAGCTGGTGAGAAAGCTCAGAAAGCTGGAATCAAGATAGGCTATCATAATCATTTTTGGGAATTCAGAGAATTTGCTAACGGTACAAAAGGCTTAGATATACTTATAGCTATGACAGAACCTAACTTAGTTAGTTTCGAATTAGATATGTACTGGGCAGAAAAGTCAGGTGTAAATCCATTGTCTTATTTTGAGAAGTATCCAGGAAGATTCCCATTATGGCATCTAAAAGATATGGATAAAGCATTTAGTGATCCTATAGTTGGAGAAAGATTTGATAAAGCACCTTTAGATTCCATCTTTGGTCAAATCAAATATACCGAATTAGGTACTGGTGCTATCAATTATATTAATCTAGCTACTGGAGCGGATAAAGCAGGACTTGAATTTGCTTTTGTAGAGCAGGATGATATTTATATGCCAAATAAGTTTGAAAGTATTAAGAAAAGTTACGACTACGTACAAAAATTCTTAGCGAAATAAAAAAGGGGATCTAGCGATCCCCTTTTTTTGTTATGTTAGAAAGTCATATTTTCAACTTCTTCAGCTGTCTCTTCCACTTTTTGTTTAAGAACATTTTTGAAGTCTTTAAGATTAGAAGCTATTTGTGCATCTGCAGTAGCAATAATCTGAGCCGCAAGAATACCTGCATTCTTTGCAGCATTCAATGCTACAGTAGCAACAGGAATACCATTTGGCATCTGCAGAATAGACAATACTGAATCCCAACCATCAATAGAATTAGATGATTTTACAGGAACTCCAATAACTGGCAAGTGTGTAATAGATGCTACCATACCTGGTAAATGTGCAGCACCACCAGCTCCAGCAATAATTACTTTTATTCCACGCTCCGCAGCATTTTCTGCATATTCAAACATGCGATGTGGTGTACGATGAGCAGATACAATAGTAACCTCAAATTGTACTCCCAATTCTTTTAATACATTCACGGCATCTTGCATCACTGGAAGATCAGATTTACTTCCCATGATGATACCTACTTGTATTCCTTGTAAACTCATATATATTATGCTATAACTTTAAGTATTTCTTGAACTTTACGCGCATTGCTTATAGCTAATTCACGATCTGCGTGTACTATACATACGTGTCCCATCTTACGAAAAGGTTTCGTCATCTTCTTACCGTACAAATGTATATATACACCATCCATCGACAGAGCTTCCTCTACCCCTTCATATTTAGCTAATCCTTCATAGCCAGATTCACCCAATAGATTAATCATGACTGCATTCGTACGAGCATCAGTATTTCCCAGTGGAAGGTTGAAAATTGCGCGCATATGTTGTGCAAACTGCGATGTATAATTACCTTCAATAGTTTGGTGACCAGAGTTGTGCGGACGAGGAGCAACCTCATTCACCAATATTTGTCCATCTTTAGTTAGGAACATTTCTACAGCTAATAAACCTACAATCTGTAGATCATTGGCTATCTTCTTAGCCAAATCTTCTGCTTGCTGCTGTATTTCAAAACTATAGGTCGAAGGGGATATCAAAAACTCGACAAGATTAGCTTCTGGATTGAATTCCATTTCTACCATAGGGAAAGTCTTCACTTCACCGCGTTCGTTACGAGCTACGATAACCGCTATTTCTTTTTCAAAATCTACGATTTCTTCGATGATAGAAGGTTCTTCAAAAGCATGTTGTAAATCATCCACGGTACGTATCATCTTTACACCTTTGCCATCATATCCGTCTTTTCTCAATTTCTGAACATATGGTATACTTAGATTAGCATTTGCTAAGCCATCCTTATTTGAGATGAATTGAAATGCTGAAGTAGGAATATCATTTTGTTTGAAGAATTGCTTTTGTAAACCTTTATCTTGAATCAAGCGAATAACACGAGATTGTGGATATACCACGACACCTTCTTCTTCTAAAGCTTCTAACGCATCTACATTCACTTTCTCAATCTCGATCGTAATCATGTCCAAATTCTTACCGAAATTGTAAACAGTATCATAATCGCTTAGCGAGCCACATACGAAATGATTACATAATTTACGACACGGAGCATTACTATCCGGATCCAAAATATGAACATTCACATTGTAATTAATTGCTTCCTGGATGAACATACGGCCTAACTGACCTCCGCCAAGAATCCCTAATTGCAACTCACCATAAAAATCTTTTGCCATAATTTTAATTAGTATATTAAACAGTATCCTCGAAATACTTATCGTGTATGATCTGTTCTTTTTCTATTTTCTTTTGTAATTCTAAAAATGCACCTATTAACGCTTCTGGCCTAGGAGGACAACCTTGAACATATATATCTACAGGAATAATTTTGTCAACACCTTTCACGACATGATAACCATGCTGCCAGTATGGACCTCCGCAGTTAGAACATGAGCCCATCGAGATCACATAACGTGGCTCTGGCATCTGTTCATATAGCCTCTTAATACGGTCTGCCATTTTAAATGTGACTGTACCCGCGATGATCATGACATCAGATTGTCTTGGAGAAGGTCTAGGAAAGACACCAAAACGATCCAAATCATATGTAGAAGCCATCGCTCCCATCATCTCTATGGCACAACAAGCTATACCAAAGCTCACGGGCCACATAGACGAAAGTCTAGCCCAATTCAGTAAGTCATCAATTTTCGCAATGACAACACCATCGGATTTTAACTGCTGTTCTAAACTCATGTATTAAGATTTCTTAAATCTAGGTTTGAATCCTATCGAGGTCTTTGTAGACGTCGCTCTAGGTTGTTCTTCAACGAATGTATTTGTTGATATTTTATAATCCTTAACCTCATATACTCTTTCATTCAAAGAAGCATAAGCTGTAGCTGGAATATTGACTTGCACAGTTGGTTTGATATGTGTTGATTTGACCCAGTTTAAATCTCCACGTACCCAAACATAAACTAACCCCAATACCAAAACACCTATAAATATAGCCATCTCTACCATAGTAAACCATCCCCAACGATTGTCAGCGGCAATTAGCTCGGCATTACCAAAAACAGTAGCCCAAGGAAATAAAAATATCAATTCTACATCAAATAGAAGGAATACTAGGGCAATGATATAAAACCTTGGATTAAACTGAACCCATGAAGTACCTACAGTTTCTTCACCACATTCATATGTACTGAGTTTTATGGGATTGGGTTTACGAGGAGCTATTATTTTAGCCAGAAAAATGGTCACGGACACTAGCACAATGCCTATTATTCCCATAAGAAGAATAGATCCGTATGCAGATAATTGTGTGGGGTACTCGTCCATAGCACAAAATTAACAATTAAATCAATTACTTCTAAAATTAAGCAACAAATTTCAATTTAAAAAAACAAAAACCAAGCCTGATAGACTTGGTTTTATATTAAATGTATAGCACTGGGACTCTTAGAAAGGCTTACCAGGCATCTTAGGCATATTGCGCATCATTTTTGCAGCCATAGCTGGATTTGACATTTGCTTCATTACTTTACGCATGTCCATGAATTGCTTCAATAGCTTATTTACTTCATCAATATTTGTACCCGAACCTTTAGCGATACGCACTCTTCTACGTTGATCGATAGCGTCAGGATTTTCTCTCTCGAAAGGAGTCATAGAATCAATGATAGCTTCAATAGGTTTGAATGCGTTATCTTCGATTTCTACATCTTTTAACGCTTTACCTGCACCTGGTATCATACCAATCAAATCTTTCATGTTACCCATTTTTTTGATTTGTTGGATTTGAGCTCTGAAGTCATTGAAGTCAAACTTATTCTTACGAATTTTCTTTTGGAGTTCTGCAGCTTGTTTCTCATCAAACTGTTGTTGAGCACGCTCCACCAATGATACCACATCACCCATACCTAAGATACGAGATGCCATACGATCTGGATAGAATACATCTAACGCTTCCATCTTCTCGCCTGTACCGATAAATTTGATAGGCTTATTTACAACAGATTTAATAGATAATGCAGCACCACCGCGTGTATCACCATCTAACTTTGTCAAGACAACTCCTGTGAAGTCAAGACGATCATTGAATGCTTTGGCTGTATTAACCGCATCTTGACCTGTCATTGAATCTACCACAAATAATATCTCATGTGGTTGAGTCGCATCTTTCACAGCTGAAATTTCATTCATCAACGCCTCATCTATTGCTAGACGACCCGCTGTATCGATGATTATAACATTGTTGCCATTACGTTTACCTTCTTCAACACCGGCCTTAGCAATAGCGATAGGGTCTGTTGAGTTGCGATCAGTGTACACAGATACACCTACTTGACCAGCTAATACTTCCAATTGATCAATCGCTGCAGGACGATATACGTCTCCAGCTACCAATAATGGTTTCTTACCCTTTTTATCTTTCAAATAACTTGCTAACTTACCTGTGAACGTTGTTTTACCCGCACCATTAAGACCAGCGATTAAGATTATTGTAGGATTATCTTTTAATTCCAATTCTGTAACCGTACCGCCCATTAATGCTGTCAACTCATCGTTCATGATTTTAGTCAACAACTGTCCTGGAGAAATACTTGTTAATACGTTTTCACCTAAAGCTTTTTGCTTTACATCATCTGTAAATGACTTGGCAGTTTTGTAATTCACATCGGCATCTAATAATGCTTTGCGAATCTCTTTCATCGTCTCTGCGACGTTGATTTCTGTAATATTTCCTTGTCCTTTTAATACCTTAAAGGCTCTATCTAACTTATCTTGAAGATTTGAAAACATAGTTAATCTTTTGAAATTCTTATGCTAAACACCAAAGTTACGAAATTGCATCGAAACCGTTTCTAATTTCTAATATCAATTCACAAAAAAAGGGATAAAATAACTTTACCCCTTTTCCAATTATTCTAATTATAATTACTAATCATCACTTCTACCCATCAACATTTGCGCGTAGTACAATAAAGTTACTAAAGCTGACAAAGCTGCAATTACATATGTCATAGCAGCCCACTTCAAAGCATCCTTAGCACCGTCGTTTTCTTCCTGACCATACGTAATATTAGCAGTATTCAACCAAGCTAAAGCGCGATTGGAAGCATCGAATTCCACTGGCAAAGTCACGAAACTGAAAACTGTAGTCACAGCCAATGCCGCCACACCAATCTGAAGTAATAATAAGCTATTACTAAATATTGCAAGCATTACACCTATCATAAGCGTAAATGACACTACTTTTGAAGCCACATTTACCATTGGTACCATAGCGGAACGAAATTGCAACCATGAATAAGCTGTAGCATGCTGAATAGCATGACCACACTCATGAGCAGCTACTGCAGCTGCCGCTACCGAACGTCCATGATAAACCTCTGGACTTAAATTCACTGTTCTATCCGCAGGATTATAATGATCCGTTAATTGGCCTTCAACAGAAATAATCTTAACATCATAAATCTGACTATCGTGAAGCATTTTCTGTGCAATCTCAGCACCAGACATACCCGAAGTCAGCGGCATTTCAGAATACTTCTTAAATTTTTTCTTAAACCTCATCTGCACTAACATACTGATGATACCGATACCAATTAATAAAACCCAAATAAGCATATTTTTATATTTTAATTGTTTACTAAACTATATGTTGACTATTGCAATATTAATTCCAAAATTATGTCAACCTCAAATATATGTCATTTTGACAACAAACATAGGTTTTATTTATAGTCGATACGTCAAAAAATCATTACAATTTCAACTTAGATCAGCCTAATAATTCTTAACTAAATTGGAATGTTAATTGATGATCTTCAATCATTCTGCGTAGATTATGGAGTGCATATCGCATACGCCCAAGCGCTGTATTGATACTAACTTGGGTAATCTTTGCTATATCCTTAAAGCTCATATCACAAAAATGACGCATGATCAATACCTCCTTTTGTTCATCCGGCAATAGTTTGATTAATTTCTTCAAATCAGCAAAAGACTGATCTTTCATTAGACTACTTTCAACATCCTCTTCTGCAATAGGAAGTGTTTCCAACAAATTACCAGCTTCATTATCCGCAATTATGGACTTACGTTTTTGTGTTCTGAAGTGATCTATAACAAGATTGTGCGCTATACGAATTACCCAAGGTAGGAATTTACCTTCCTCATTGTACCCACCAGACTTAATCGTATGTATTACTTTGATAAAGGTTTCTTGAAAAATATCTTCGGCTAAGTGTTCATCTTTAACACGTATACAGATTGTTCTGAAAATTTTTGATTGATATCGAGTGATAAGTTCTTGCATACAACTTTCATTTCCTTCCTTATAGCATTGAATAATTTGTTGATCGGTATATTGCTGTAGTTGATTCATCATGTTTACCTACTATTAAGTTTAAAGCTAATTTTGAATTGGGTAATACTGTTTCGATAGGCAATTAAATTTTTAGTTTTAAGTGATGTTTACTTACGTTGTGCTAATCAAAATAGCGGAAAATTTATTAAGTTTCAAATCTGGAAATCCATTTTTAACATTAATTCACATATTAAATATCAGAGAATTTAGACATAAAAAAAGCTCCAAAGTAACTTTGGAGCTTTAAATACTATTAAAATATTATAGACTATTTGTATAGTGGAAATTCAGCCATCATTGATCTCACTTTATCGTGGATCTTTGCCAATTGAGCTTCGTTTGAACGATTTTGGATTGCTTCGTCGATTAATTCTCCGATTTGTACCATTTCAGCTTCTTTCAAACCACGCGTTGTGATTGCAGCTGTACCAAAACGTACACCTGAGGTCACGAATGGAGAACGTGTATCGAAAGGTACCATATTTTTGTTCGTAGTAATACCCGCTAAGCCTAATACAGCTTCAGCTTCTTTACCTGATATATCCTTATTACGTAAGTCAACTAACATTAAGTGATTATCAGTACCTCCAGAAATGATTTTGTAATCACGCTCCATGAAGAATTTAGACAATGCTTGTGCATTTGCTTGTACTTGTTTAATATAAGTTGTGTAATCATCAGTCAATGCTTCACCGAATGCTATAGCTTTGGCAGCAATAGTATGCTCTAATGGGCCACCTTGAGAACCTGGGAATACGGCTAAGTCTAATAATTGAGTCATAGTACGGATTTCACCTTTAGGTGTCTTGATACCCCAAGGATTTTCAAAATCTTTACCAACCATGATCATACCACCACGAGGACCACGTAAAGTCTTGTGTGTAGTAGTCGTTACGATATGACAGTGTTGTAAAGGATCATTTAATAAACCTTTAGCGATTAAACCTGCAGGATGTGAGATATCAGCTAATACTATAGCACCGATTTCGTCTGCTACTTTACGAATACGTGCATAATCCCAATCGCGAGAATAAGCTGACGCACCACAGATAATCATCTTAGGTTTTTCACGTAATGCAGTTTCTTCTAATTGATCATAATCAACTAATCCTGTTTCTTCTTTAACACCATAAAATAATGGTTGGTAAATCTTACCAGACAAATTCGCTGGAGAACCGTGAGTCAAGTGACCACCATGAGATAAATCTAAGCCTAAGATTTTGTCGCCTGGTTTGATAGTCGCTAAAAATACTGCTGAGTTTGCTTGCGCACCAGAGTGAGGTTGTACGTTTGCCCATTCTGCACCGAACAATTGCTTTGCTCTTTCGATTGCGATAGTTTCGATTTGATCGACAACTTCACAACCACCGTAGTAGCGTTTTCCTGGAAGACCTTCTGCATATTTGTTTGTCAAAACAGAACCGGCAGCTTCCATGACTTGTTTACTTACAAAGTTTTCAGAAGCAATTAATTCAATGCCTTCTTCTTGGCGTTTAAGCTCGTCAGCGATTAGATTAAAGATAGCTTGATCTCTTTCCATTATTGTATTTATTGTGGGGGTTGAAAGAATTATTTTATTATTGCGCTAATATACGATATATCTACATTTTTAAACGTATACTTTATTACATCTTTTTGATCTACCTTCCTACAAATATGTGAGGTTAGATTTTACCACATTGATTACGCTAAGCTTTTTTGGTTAATTTGACAATTCACGTTTTAGCAAAACTTGCGTCGCTTGATATGGATTAACTTCTTGCTCACGTAAATGTTTCAGCACAGTTTCAATATATCCATCCAAGCTTGCATCAGAGGACTGTCCTTTACTAGCATTGCGTAATAATGCGATGGTATTATCTTTAAGATCTCTTATTAAAGTCCAAGCCGCATCAGACACATATAGCTGTTGCGTGAAATTGTGTTGATATTCATTCTCAATATCTGCTATAATAAGTTGCTTAAATGCATCCACAGATAAAGCCGGTTTATGATTGCGTAACATCACTTCACTTGGACTTATGCGGTGAGTAAAAAGTAGTAATCGTTCATACGCAGCAAACTTCAATTGCAAATTATCCTTCTCTGCACCCTTATTTTGCTGAAGATTATTTAATTTGAGTATCAAGCTCTCTATTTTAGGCCAAATGACATAAAATGTAAATATTAACGCGATGAGTGAACCTAATGCAATAGCCAAAAGTTGAGCAAAAAAGTTATTGAATTCCATAATTTATGTGTTTGTATACTGTCAAAAAAAGTGCTGATTTAAAATTGTGTCTAAAAATATGTAATTTTGTTTAAGAATCAATTTGAAAAAGATAAGAGGTATGAGTACTGAAAATACAACAGCAGTGGCTCCTGTGACATTGACTCCAGGTGCTGTAGCAGAACTTAAAAAGTTAATTGATCAACAAGAACTAGGTCCTGACTTTGGACTTCGCTTAGGTGTAGAAGGTGGCGGTTGTTCAGGTATGAGTTACATCTTAGGTTTTGACCAGATTAAAGAAGGTGATTCAGAGTATACTATAGAAGGTATACGTGTATTTATGAATAAAGCACATGGTCTATACTTAGCAGGCATGGAAGTAGATTTCAAGAATGGATTAGATGCTCGTGGATTTACATTTAATAATCCGAATGCTACTAGTACATGTGGATGTGGATCAAGCTTCTCTGCATAAGCATAATAAACATTTAGGGAAAAAGCGGCTATTCTATCGAATAGCCGCTTTTTTATTTTAAGTATTTAGATCAATGACATATGAATTATAGATGCTAATGATATAATGGATACCACTACAATACTCACCCTTATGCTGTCAGTTGTTTTAGATTGAACCATAGAATATATACCATAAATTAATCCTGCCGGTATTACTACAAAGATGATGGGTAATGTCAAAATATTAATGAATATATTGATAAAAGTTTGAGATAGCTGTGCATAGTCTTCATAGCGTGTGCTGTAATCAATCATAAATAAAATATACAGAAGAGAAAGCACTTGTATCCAAAGTATTTGTTTATTGCTCATGAAAATCTTAATTGACATTCAATAATACATCAATATAAAGATTAAAAAAACGAGAATATTACACTTGCAGATCAAAATTTTGAACTTCCAATTGTAAAGTTATTTCGTTAAATTAGCAACCTTTGAAAAATTGATAAAAAATCGTGATGTACAAGGAATATAAGCAGTTAAATTTACCGGAAATCGGGAAAGAAGTTTTAAAACGTTGGGGAGCGGAAAATATTTTCGCAAAGAGTATTTCGAATCGTCCTGCAAGCAAGCCATACACATTTTATGAAGGTCCACCTTCGGCAAATGGTATGCCAGGGATTCACCACGTAATGGCTCGTACGATAAAGGATATTTTCTGTAGATATAAAACTTTGAAAGGCTTTCAAGTAAAGCGTAAAGGAGGCTGGGATACACACGGTCTTCCTATTGAATTAGCCGTTGAAAAAGCATTAGGCATCACCAAAGAAGATATTGGCACTAAAATCACCGTTGAAGATTACAACAATGCTTGTCGCAAAGAAGTAATGAAATATACCGATGTATGGAATGATTTGACAGAGAAAATGGGCTACTGGGTGGACCTAGAAAATCCATACATTACTTATCAAAATGAATACATAGAGACGTTATGGTTTTTACTGAAAGACTTATACAAAAAAGGTCTTTTGTACAAAGGATATACAATACAACCATACTCTCCTGCTGCCGGTACTGGTTTAAGTTCTCACGAATTAAATCAGCCAGGTACATATAAAGATGTGAAAGACACGACAATTGTAGCAGAGTTTCGTATCGACAAATCTCAAATTCACCCATTGATCGGCACATTGGTAGAATCAGCAGATGAAGATGTAGCATTTATTGCATGGACAACTACACCTTGGACATTACCAAGTAACTCAGCTTTGGCTGTAGGTCCTAAGATTGACTACGTCAAAATCAAAACATTTAACCAATATACAGGCACTCCTGTATCTGTTGTATTAGCAAAAAACCTTATAGCTAAACATTTTAAAGCTGAAGGGCAAGATGCTTCTTTCCAAGATTTCAAGGTTGGTGACAAAATTGTTCCTTGGCAACAAGTCGCTGAATTTAAAGGTGAGGAATTAATTGGCTTGCGCTACCACCAATTATTACCTTACATTACTTCAGAAGAATTATTAGAGAAAGCATTTCGTGTTATTCCTGGTGATTTCGTAACGACAGAAGATGGTACAGGTATCGTACATATTGCTCCGACGTATGGTGGTGATGACTTTAGAGTAGCTAAAGAAGCTGGCATTCCGGCTATCATGGTATTAGACGAAAATGGCAAAGAAATTCCTACAGTAGACCGTACTGGTCGTTTTGTGAAAGAAGTGACTGACTTTGCAGGTCGTTTTGTAAAAGAAGAATACTATTCAGATGAAGAGCGTGCTAATAAAGAATTCCGTCCTACAGATGTATTAATCGCTATCAAATTAAAAGAAGAGAATAAAGCATTCGACGTTAAGAAATACGAGCACACATATCCTCACTGTTGGCGTACGGATAAACCAGTATTATACTATCCATTAGACAGCTGGTTTATCAAGACTACTGCAGTAAAAGAGCAATTGGTTGATTTGAATAAAACGATCAACTGGAAACCTGAAGCAACTGGTTCAGGTCGTTTCGGAAATTGGTTAGAGAACTTAGTAGATTGGAACTTATCTCGTTCTAGATATTGGGGTACACCTCTGCCTATCTGGAGATCTGAAGATTCTACAGAAGAGATCTGTATTGGCTCTATGATTGAATTAAAATCATTATTGGAAGCTTCATTGACTTCAGATGTATTATCCGAAGAGGAAAAAGCTATAAATAAAGAATACTCAGAAAAATTTGGCTCAGATAAATTAGACTTACATCGTCCATATGTAGACCATATTGTATTGGTATCTGAAAATGGTCAGAAATTATTCCGTGAGCCAGATTTGATCGATGTGTGGTTTGATTCAGGTGCTATGCCATACGCGCAATGGGGATTAGATTATGATAAATTAGCTGCTGGAGATCCTCTTCCGTTTAAAAATGATTTTAACTCGGCTTTCCCTGCAGACTTCATAGCTGAAGGTGTAGACCAGACACGTGGTTGGTTCTTTACACTACATGCTATATCAACCATGGTTCGTGGCTCTATAGCATTCAAAAACGTAGTATCTAACGGTCTAGTATTAGATAAAAATGGAAACAAAATGTCTAAACGCTTAGGTAATGGCGTGGATCCTTTTGCTACTATAGATAAATACTCTGCAGATGCTACACGTTGGTACATGATCAGCAATGCATCACCTTGGGATAACTTGAAATTTAACGAAGAAGGCTTAGATGAAGTTCGTCGTAAATTCTTCGGTACGTTATACAATACATACGCATTCTTCGCATTATACGCTAACATTGATAAGTTCTCATACGTAGAACCTGAAATCGCGATTGAAGAGCGTCCAGAGATCGATAGATGGATTATCTCTTTATTGAATAGTTTAACGAAAGAAGTAGATACATTCTACGCTGAGTATGAGCCGACAAAAGCATCTCGCGCTATACAAAACTTTGTTGACGAGCACTTGAGTAACTGGTACGTACGTCTATGTCGTCGTCGTTTCTGGAAAGGTGATTATTCAGCAGACAAGATTTCGGCTTACCAGACTTTGTATACTTGTCTAGATACTATTGCTAAATTGATGGCACCAGTATCGCCATTCTTTGCAGATCAGTTATATTTAGATTTGAACAGTGCTTCTAACAAAGAAAACTTTGAATCAGTTCACTTAGCAGACTTCCCAACTTACAACGAGACGTTGGTAGACAAAGCTTTGGAAGAGCGCATGTCATTAGCTCAAGATATCTCATCTTTGACTTTATCATTGCGTAAGAAAGTTAGTATTAATGTTCGTCAGCCACTAAGTAAAATTTTAGTACCTGTATTGGATAGTGCATTCCAAGCTAAAGTTGAGAAAGTGAAAGATCTTATCCTATCAGAAACAAATATTAAGGATATCGAATTCATCACAGATACTGCCGGAATCATCAAAAAGAAAATAAAACCGAATTTCAAAGCTTTAGGTGCTAAAGTTGGTAAAGATATGAAAGTAGTATCTACAGCTATCCAATCGTTAAATTCGGAAGATATCACTACGTTAGAAAAAGAGGGTTCATTAACGTTATCGGGTACTGAGCACACCATCACACTGGAAGATGTAGAGATCATTGCAGAAGACGTAGCTGGATGGCAAGTGGCTAATCTAGGTAACCTCACTGTTGCGCTAGATGTGCAGATAACACCAGAATTGAAAAAAGAGGGTGTTTCACGTGAATTAGTAAATCGTATACAGAACTTACGTAAAGAAAAAGGATTTGAGGTTACAGACCGCATCAAAGTACGTCTGAGTCAAAATAATGATATTGAGGATGCTACCAAAGATAATTTGTCTTATATTTGCACCGAAATACTAGCTGATTCACTTGATTTCATATCAGAGATAAATTCTGAGGATGCAATAGAGATTAATGAATTTAAACTTCAAATTATAATCGATAAAAACTAACTTATGGGAGAGAATAATGAAAAAACTCGCTATAGTGATACTGAACTTTTAGAGTTCAAAGCAATCATTCTAGAGAAATTACGTATTGCCAGAGAAGAATTATCAGCTTTAACGAAAACATTAAGCAATAGCAATGCAAATGGCACGGACGATACTGCCGGAACATATAAAACATTGGAAGACGGATCTGCTACCTTAGAAAAGGAGCAAACGAATCAACTTGCAGCTCGTCAAAAGAAATTCATTGATAACTTAGAGGCTGCTCTTGTTCGTATCGAAAACAAGACCTATGGAGTATGTAGAGAGACAGGTAAATTAATTCAAAAAGAAAGATTAAAGGCTGTTCCTCATACTACATTAAGTATTGAAGCAAAAAATAAACAATACTAATAGTAAATTAGAAATTCTTAATGGCCTTTGCAGCACACATGTTGTAAAGGCTATTTTATGATAATATCATGAAAGGCTATACAAAACCACTAATTTTAATTGCGCTTGTCTTACTGATAGATCAAGTATCCAAGTTTTGGGTAAAATTGAATATGACTATCGGTCAAGATTTCAATATATTTAGCGACAAATTCCTTATACACTTCATTGAAAATCCAGGCATGGCCTATGGTATGGAATTCGGTGGAGAGTATGGCAAGTTATTCCTTACTGTATTCCGTATCATAGCGGTATCAGGTATTGGATACGGTTTACACTATATGATTAAGAATAAATACAACAGAGGGTTCATTCTTAATGTAGCATTAATATTTGCTGGTGCACTAGGTAATATTATTGATTCCGTATTTTATGGTGTGATCTTTAGTGAAAGTACGTTTTATGAAAAAGCTGTTCTATTTCCTGAAGCAGGGGGATACGGTTCCTTATTGCATGGTAAAGTAGTGGATATGTTATATTTCCCATTAGTAGAAGGATACTTTCCTACTTGGTTACCAATATGGGGCGGAGAACATTTTTTATTTTTCAGACCTGTATTTAACATTGCAGACTCCGCTATATCAATTGGCGTATTCTTAATCTTGATATTCCAAAATAGATATTTCAAAGAAGAAGTAGAAGAAAAAAGCAATCCACATAGTGAGATACTAGAAGACTAATTAAAAAGAGCGAGAATTAAATTCTCGCTCTTTTTATTATTGGTATATTTATATTTGAAATTATAAACACCAATATTCATGATTAAAAACCTAATACTTATACTCATCACCTGTATAAGCTTCACGTCATTCGGCCAAGAGATTCAAATTAAAAATCTAAAAAAGCATATAGAATTTCTAGCTTCAGATAAGATGAAAGGCCGTGCTACGGGAAGTAAAGAGCTAGCTAAAGCTGCTAATTACATCGAGAAGCATTTCAAAAAATTAAATTTAAAGCCATTAGGTACCGACCAATATCGTCAAACATTTCAAGCTAAAGTAAGACGTGTTCCTGTAGTCGACAGCATTCGTCAAGCTGAAAACATCATAGGTTTCTTAGATAATGGCGCTCGTTATACTATTGTCATTGGAGCACACTATGACCATCTTGGACATGGAACTTTTGGAGGAAGCCTAAGTAAAGATGATGTTGGTAAAATTCATAATGGTGCTGATGACAATGCATCAGGAGTCGCAGGTCTTATAGAACTAGTACGATACTACAGTAGAAATAATATCAAGGAAAATTATAATATACTATTTATAGCATTCTCGGCTGAAGAATTAGGGCTAGTAGGCTCTCGTTATTGGACAGATAACCCTACCCTACCACTAGAACGAATTCATTGGATGTTGAATATGGACATGATAGGTCGATACAATCCTAGGAATGGCTTAGCGATAATTGGACATGGCACAAGCTCCAAGTTTCCCAAAATTTTTGAAGGTGTGACAGCACCTATCAAATTTCATACTAGTCGTGACGGCAATGGCGGATCAGATCAAACATCATTCTATCGAAAAAATATTCCGGTACTCTTTTTCCATACCGGTGGACATGATGACTACCATCGAGCAGGTGACGATCCACACAAAATAAATTATGATGCTTTAAAAGCCATAATAGAACTAGAAATAAATGTTATTGATAATTCAATGAAAGAAGAAAAATTAGATTTTGTATGGACCAATTAAGAATATGCATTACAGGCTCTAATGGTTTTGTAGCTCAAAAATTTACGGAGATACTATCGCAATATACTCATTCATTCGAGATTTTGGGAATTTCTAAGTCTGTCAATCGCAACCCATATTTAACAGAGCAGCAATTTATACAAGTCGATTTATTAGATCAACATAAGATCTCAGAAATTTTAGCTGATTTCAAACCGACACACATACTTCATACGGCAGCTATTACAAGTGTTGAAGCCTGTGAAAACGATAAAATACTAGCGCAACAAATAAATGTTCATGTAACTAAACAGTTAGCAGACTATGCAGCTGCTAATAACTGCCACATTACATTTCTTTCTACCGATTTTGTATTTGATGGAAAAACTGGTCCATATGCAGAGTCAGACCAAATTAATCCTGTGAATGAATATGGTCATACTAAAGTTCTGGCTGAACAATATTTATTAAATAGTTCATGCAAATCTGCTATACTTAGAACCATATTAGTCTATGGAGCTATTCCCGATACATCAAGAAGCAATTTAGTACTTTGGGCTAAAAAACAACTCGAAAATCAGCAAGCTATCAAGGTTGTAGCGGATCAATGGCGCATGCCGACTTGGGTAGATGATCTAGCTAAAGCTTGCTTGTCTGCTATGGAAAAATGTGCGGATGGCGTATTTCATATTTCTGGAAATGAAATGATGACAATTGAAGAAGCCGTCTACATGATTGCAGACGAATATAATCTAGATAGAAGACTAATATCAGCAATCAGCGCAAGGGAAATAGGTCAGGCAGATAATAGACCTCAAAAAACTGGATTTGTATTAGAAAAATCATCTTCAGTATTAAACTTTATACCGACTCCATTTGTTGTATCTTTGCAAGAGATAAACAAACAATTACACTACTATTCATGCAATCAAAATTAGCTAAAGAATCATACACAGAAATGAATGAATTAGTCCTTCCTAATGATACCAATACTTTTGGTAATCTAATGGGTGGACGCTTACTATACTGGATGGATATTTGTTCGGCAATGGCAGCACAAAAGCATTCAAATAGTCCTGTCGTAACGGTATCAGTTGACAATGTTTCATTTAAACGCTCTATTAAACTTGGTGAAGTTGTAACTATTCAAGCGAAAGTAACACGTGCGTTTAATTCTTCGATGGAAGTACGTATGGAGATATTTGCTCAGAATTTACCAGAAGGAACACGTATTAAAACAAATGAAGCTTATTATACTTTCGTAGCTATCGATAGTGATGCTAAACCTCGCAAAATAGCTGAGCTTATACCGGAGACAGATGTAGAAAAAAGATTATACCAAGAAGCTTTGCAACGTCGTGAATTGCGTCTAATATTAGGCGGAAAACTAAAACCACATGATGCTACAGAATTAAGAAATTTAGTCAATTTATTTGACCATAAGGGATAAATAAAAGAGCTCTATCATAAGATAGAGCTCTTTTGTTATAGTAAGATTATTCCGTACTACCCAACTCGACAATACGGTCAAATTCCTCTGCTTTGAGTGGCATCACCGATAATCGACCTTGACGTACCAAAGCAATATTTTGCAAGAATTCATCAGCCTTAATCGTTTCCAAAGTGACAGGTTTTTTGAAAGTCTCCATAGGAACAAGATCTACCACTACCCACTTAGGGTCTTCTGTCGTAGGATCTTGATAAAATTCTTTTACAACCTTCGCAATACCTACTACTTCTTTGCCTTCATTGCTATGATAAAATAGGACCAAATCGCCTTCCTTCATAGCTTTCATATTATTACGAGCTTGATAATTACGCACCCCATCCCAAAAAGTACGGCCGTCTTTATTGAACTGCTCCCAACTATATTTAAAAGGCTCTGATTTTACTAAAAAATAATTCATAAATATATTGCTTAGTTGATAATTTACTTACCTTCTGGATCTAATATTTCCATTTTATCAGCGTAATGTGCACAGTAATCACGCAAATCGCCAATAACTTTTTCAGCCATTGGATCACCACCTGATGCTCTCAAAAATGAATCACCCATAGTTTGAAGTGTTTCGTAGAAAAAACGCTTCATCTCATCATATGGCATTTCTTTAGTCCATAGATCAATACGTAAAGTATTTTTATATTGTGAATCCCACAAAGCTAAAAACATTGCTTTTGCAGGTAAGCTTTCTTCATTTTGTCCATCTGTTGATGACCATTGGATGTTGTCCGGAACGTTATTCTCATCTAACGCTATGTTCAATTTTATTTCTGCTGTTTTCATTATTGTATTTTCAATATTATAACTAGAATGCCCACAATCAAAATAAATCCAATCTGAAGCATCCATAATTGTTTCAATTCTTTTACTAACATTCTAAATCCTAAATCTACTAGCGTCAATATCACACCTAAAATAGCAACCCATCCCCAAGAAAAAAGAAATTCTTGCTGGGTATTCCATTCTGAAATTACCCACACTAGGATACAAGCTAATGTAATATTAAGCGGTGTAAGTTTCACGATTAAGAGTTTTTGAATTTTTTACCTTTTCTTTTTACACCGTCTTTATTCAATCCCATTTTTTTAGGTTTGCCTGCCTTTTTCTTCGCTTGATCTCTTCGAGTTTGTTCGATTTTAACGGCATGCTTTTTCTCATGGAATGCACCTTGATAATCCGGATTATCCTTTTTCTTTTGATTATCGATTTCTCTTGCTATATCTTGACGTTCTTCAAAAGGTGTTTTCTCTACGAAAACCTCTTCTGGAAGTAGAGCGACAGGAATAGACTGACGAATAAGTTTTTCGATTTTATTAACGTAGTATAACTCTGCTTCATTAGCAAAAGTAATTGCGTCACCGGTACTAAAAGCACGACCTGTACGGCCTATACGATGTACATAATCTTCAATCACAATAGGTACGTCAAAATTAATTACATGGCTGACATTAGACACATCTAGTCCACGTGCCGCAACGTCTGTCGCTACCAAAAATCTGATCTCTCCAGATTTAAAGGCATTAATTGAATTAATACGCGTATTTTGACCCTTATTTGCATGAATGACACGTGCATTCTCAGCGCCATACTTACGCTCTAGAAACCCGTATACATTATCAGCTACTTCTTTTGTTTTACAAAAGATAATCACACGATGAAATAATTCATCATTTTTAAATAAGTGCTGTAGTAAATTAATTTTGGTCTTCAAATTCAACACATGGTATAAAACCTGTGATACCGTCTTAGCTGGTGTCGCTTGCTCAGTTACCTCTATAACAGTAGGGAATGCTAGGAAATCTCCAGATATCTTACGAACAAGCTCACTCATCGTTGCAGAAAACAATAAGTTTTGACGCTTACGTGGTACAATCTCTAGCACACGGTGTATCTTAGAGATGAAACCCATATCCATCATTTTATCAGCCTCATCCATCACTAAAAACTTCAGAGACTTAGTATTGATAAATCCTTCAAGATAT
Source organism: Sphingobacterium sp. (assembly GCA_045629405.1). GTDB lineage: Bacteria > Bacteroidota > Bacteroidia > Sphingobacteriales > Sphingobacteriaceae > Sphingobacterium. The sequence goes on from JAZQRD010000125.1 coordinate 23,631, forward strand.
AAGTCCAAAAATCGCCCAGGAGATGCTACTATTATATCACAACCTGCCTGCAATTGCTCTTTCTGAGTTTTCGGACCGATACCTCCATATAGTAGTACTGTACGTATATCCAAGTAAGTAGAAAACATACGAATGTTTTCTTCTATCTGCATAGCCAATTCACGCGTCGGTGTCAATATTAACGCACGTGGATCATTACCTTGCGCATATTTGAGTTTCATTAACATAGGCAACACGAAAGCAGCAGTCTTACCTGTACCGGTTTGTGCTATACCCATCACATCTTGGCCTGCAAGGATTGGTGTTATTGCTTTTTGCTGAATTTCCGTTGGTTGCTCATATCCCGCTTCAGCGATAGCATCCAATAGTTGTCTATTTAATTTAAAGTCTTCAAATGATGATTGCATTCTACAAAGATAATCAAATCCTCGCACTTCTACTTTGTAAAGAATATCTATCAATTGTCAAACTTATTTAACGAAAATTTTGTTATACCGCGTATTTAAGGCAATTTTGTTGCAAATATTTTAATAAAATGAAAAAAATTGTATCACTATTAGTACTGTTTGTAGTTTCATTGACTACTATGGCTGATGAGGGAATGTGGTTTCTTATGCATCTAAAGCGTCTTAATGAAGCTGATATGCAAAAGAAAGGCTTGCAACTTACTGCAGAAGAAATCTATAGCATCAATAATTCTAGTTTAAAAGATGCTATCGTGCAATTCAACGGAGGATGTACTGCGGAGATTGTATCAAAAAGTGGTTTAGTATTTACTAATCACCATTGTGGGTATGGAGCAATTGCTGAATTGTCTACAAAAGAAAATGACTATTTAACAAACGGTTTTTGGGCAAAAGATCATGCTGAGGAATTAAAACCAAAATCTTTATTTGTACGCTTCTTTGTACGTATGGATGATGTTTCTAAAAGAATACTTTCGTTGGTTAATGATGATATGTCTGAGAAAGAACGTCAACAAACAATAAATAAAGAAATAGCAAAAATTGAGAAAGAAAATAGTGAGAACGGCAAATACATTGTGAATGTAAAATCATTTTACAATGGAAATGAATTCTACTACTTTGTTTATCAAGATTACCATGATGTGCGTTTGGTAGGAACACCACCAAATAGTATTGGTAAATTTGGTGGTGATACAGACAACTGGGAATGGCCACGTCATACAGGTGACTTTGCAATTTTCCGTGTGTATGGCGATAATAATGGAAATCCAGCTCCATATGCTGCATCGAACATACCTCTTAAACCTAAGTATCACCTACCAATCAGTCTGAAAGGTATTGAAGAAGGTGACTTCTCTATGATACTAGGCTACCCCGGCCGTACAAACCGTTGGATGCCAGCAGGTGGTATTGAGCAAAATGTTAAGTTTGCATACCCAGCATGGGTAGAAGCATCAAAAACAGGTATGGATGCCATGAAAAAACACATGGACAAAGACCAAACTGTAAATATCAATTACGCTTCAAAATATTCAGGTGTAGCTAATTATTGGAAAAATCGTCAGGGTATGATTGATGCATTGACGAAACACAAGACAGCTGCTACAAAAGAAAAAGCAGAAAAGGCATTTCAAAAATGGGCTAATAAAAAAGCTAATAGAGAGCAATATGGTTCGGTAATCAGCACAATCAATAATTACTATGCCGTTACCAATCTGAAAGCACGTCATGACAATTATTTATTGGGTATGATTCGCTCGTCTACATTTGCTGCACTACCTTACTCGTTAGGTTCTGCATTAAAAACATATGCACAAGCTAATGATGCAAAGCGCACAGAATTAAGACCGCGTATTGAAGCTGCTATTAAAGATAATTATGAGAAAATATATATTCCATTAGAAATCGATGTACTAGCAGAAGAATTGAATTTGTATGCTGCTAAAGCAGGTGATATTGCACCTTACATTGCTCAGTTATCAAAACTGAATGAGAAAAACTTTGGATCGACTATTCAAAACGCATTCTCTGCAAGTATATTTGGTAGCGCAGATGCATTACAAGGTTTCCTTGATAAGCCAAATACTATAACTGTAGAGGAAGATCCGTTGTACAAAATTTCTACTGCTCTGATGGACAAATACCGTGAAAGAAATCCTGAACAAGAAAAATTAGACGATGATTTTCAAACGGCACACCGCAAGTATGTTGCTGGTTTTCTAGCAAAAAATCCAAAGACCAAGTATTATCCTGATGCTAATAGCACATTACGATTGACATATGGTACTGTTAGAGCTTTGCCTACAGATGTACGTAATGATGCAAAAGAAAATTTCTTTACGACTTTAAAAGGCACGATTGCTAAGTACAAACCTAACGATGAAGAATTTGATCTTCCTAAAAAGTTAATGGAATTATACGAGACCAAAGATTATGGACGATACGCTGATAAAGCTGGACATATGCCGGTGAACTTTTTGAGTGATCAAGACATTACAGGTGGTAACTCAGGATCACCAGTTTTAAATGCAAAAGGTGAATTAATTGGTATTGCATTCGATGGTAACATTGAGGCAATGGCAGGTGATGTTATTTTTGATCCTAAATTACAACGTACAATATCAGTAGATATTCGTTATGTACTATTTGTAATCGATAAGTTTGCTGGAGCACATAATATAATCAGTGAGCTAACGATTGTCGAGTAAATATTGCAAAATGTTACTTTATGTTGAAAAAAGGTAGTTATTATTGTTTTTATGATTGATGTTTTTGTATATTTATTTCATCGTTAGTAAAGCAAGAACTAAATTATATTAAATAAAATGGAAAACTACACTAAATTAAAAGAACTAGTAGCTTCAATTGAAGCTGATGCTGACAAATTTTACAACAATGGTAACTCAGCTGCAGGTACTCGTGTACGTAAAGGTTTACAAGAAATTAAAACTTTAGCTCAAGAAATTCGTAACGAAGTTACAGCTAAGAAAAACGAAGAGAAAAAATAATCTCTTTAAATAGAATTAAAAAATGCATCTAAATATTTAGATGCATTTTTTTTTGATTATAAATACCCTTAAAATATTAAAGTCCATTAATGATCAGATTAATGGACTTTAATTATCAAATATGTAGTCAACTAACTAAGTAGTTGAATGCAGTATTATTTCTGCATAGAGCCATTTTCTCTCAATCTTGTATGCATAGCGAATGCTTCTTCTAACAAGTGAGGAGTTTGACCACCACGCTCTGCACATGCACGTTCAAAGTATGACATTAATTCTTCTCTATATTCAGGATGTGCACACTTCGTGATGATTTCGATAGCACGTTCTCTTGGTGCAAGACCTCTTAAATCCGCTAATCCTTGCTCTGTAACGATTATGTCCACATCATGCTCAGTATGATCCACGTGAGATACCATAGGTACTATTGAAGAAATCTTTCCTCCTTTAGCAACAGATGCTGTTACGAAAATCGATAAATAAGCGTTTCGTGCAAAATCTCCAGAACCACCAATACCATTCATCATATGTGTACCAGATACGTGCGTAGAGTTTACATTGCCATAAATGTCACATTCGATAGATGTATTAATACCAATAATTCCTAAACGACGGATTACTTCACACGAGTTAGAAATAGCTTGTGGACGCAATACGACTTTATCTTTATAATGCTCTATATTTCCTATTACGCGGTCATAGCACTCTTGAGATACTGTCATTGATGAGGCTGAGGCAAAGTTCATTTTACCAGCATCAATCAAATCAAAAGTAGAATCTTGTAAAACTTCTGAATACATTACTAGATTTTCAAAATCCGAATGCTCTAATCCACCCAATACAGCATTAGCTACTTTACCAATACCACATTGTAAAGGCTTCAATTCCTTTGTAAGCCGTCCAGCTGCAACTTCATTCTCAAAGAATGACACGATATTTTGTGCAATAGCTGATGTAGCTTCGTCTGCAGGAACAATATCGCCTGCCATATCTGTAATATCATGGAAGATAATACCTACAACTTTTGACGTATCGATTTTGATAGAATCAGTACCTACTCTGGTATCACACGCCGTGATATTGATTGGCGTACGTTGTCCATAATCCTCTACTTTGTAGATATCATGAAGACCGCGAATAGCCGTAGGAATAGATGTATTGATTTCTAAAATAATTTTTTCAGCACTTTGAGCGATATCAATGTTATTACCTACAGAAGTTGTAGGAACAATCGATCCATCAGCTAAAATTTCAGACACTTCTAATACAGCAATATCAATTTTAAATTCACCACTGATAATGTGCTCAGCAGTTTCACCTAGATGTTGATCAATAAACAACACATTACCGCTGTTAATATCTTTACGCAAAACCGTATCAACTTGGAAAGGTAAACGCTTTTTCAACGCACCACTTTCTGCTAATGCAGCATCAGTTCCATGGCCTAATGAAGCACCTGTCACTAAGGTGATTTCCAATTCTTCTGTTTTTGCACGTTCAGCAAGAGCTTTAAGAACAACTTTTGTATCCCCTCCTCTTGTGAAGCCACTTGCTCCAACGATCATACCATTTTCAAATAATTTAGCAGACTCTTCTGCTGTCATTACTTTACTTTGTAATCCTTCAAAATGTATTCTTTCGTAACCCATTATATGTAATATCTTAAGTTATCTTTCTAATAATCAATTTATATTACAATATTAGAAATAAAATAAGGGTCAAATCTATCAGTAGAAGTCAGTAAATTATTTGAATTTACCAGCAAACAGATAACCTATTGATTACCAGACAAAAGATGTACAACAAATATTAATTAAACGTAAAACAAAATGTATAATTCACTAGTTATCAAATAAATAATTATAAAAATAAATGCGATAACGCGCTGTTTTTTTTCGAGTTTCGACCAATCTAAAGTGATTAAACACTTACTTTTTGGTATTTTAACTAAAAAAGCAGAAATTTACCGCCAAATTGTAAGATATGGAAAAGGAATACGTTAACAAGTATTACGTTACGGAAGTAGATGCCTTCGAAGATAGTATCTATTGTCACCATGCATTAATGGGTGATAGCTACATTGGTGATCATGTTCACAAGAAAGGACAATTCCTCTACACAGAGGGTGGAGTAGTATTCTTAAAAACAGCTACAAAATCATACTTTCTTCCTGCTAGGCACTACATTTGGATACCCGCTGGAGTAAAACACAGTATACATCCAAGCTCGTCTAATGTAATCATGAGAAACCTATATTTTCCTAAATATGAAACAGATACGGATTTTTATGACAAGATTAATATCTATCCCGTTAACGATTTATTGATTGAGTTGATCATGTTTACAAATCGTTGGAATGGTAATATTTTTCCTGTTGAAGAACCAAAGTATTCTATTGCGAAAACTTTTAAACTTATACTACCAGAGATTTCGCGATCAGAATTACCGTTAGCACTTCCTTATCCAACACACAACAAGCTTAAGGATATTATTAAATTTTTGGAAGAGAATATCTCTGAGAATGTCAGCTTCAAACTATTGGCTGAAAAATTTGACGTAAGTGAGCGAACACTCGCTAGACTTTTCCAAAAAGAACTAAGCATGTCATTCATACAATACTATACAATATTACGTATGTTGACAGCTTTGAAATTATTGCTTGATGAGAAGCTAAGTGTAAACGAAGTTGCTTTAAAAGTAGGATACAGCAGCTTGCCTACTTTCAGCAACACATTCAACAAGGTAATCGGTGTACGACCTTCAGATTATGTAAAACACCAGCACACATTATTATAATAGGATTCATATTATAGTAATATTATGAACCTCCTGATTTAACCCATCGCAATCAAAGCGTCATCTTTAGTCTTTTTACAATAATCTATTTATGAGGATACTAAAGATGATGCGCCTAACCAATTCCTTGTCCCGAAAACCAATAATTGGTGTTATAAATACGCTAGAATCAAATTAACGTAGACAATACTCTTAACCGTTCGATTTTATCAATATATAGGATTATACTAGTTTAATTAACTCAAAGGAAAGTAAAATAATTCAGCTATCATTGATCAAAAAAAAGGAGATCCTACCTGTATCCTTAATATTTATTAACAGTTCAAACATTTTTTATTATGTAATACATCTTAAAATGTATATAATAAATTCTATATTTATATAAAATACGATTTACAATGAACCTAAAACCTTTTCTTATCAGTGCTATTTCATGCGCTTCACTTTTAATGGGATGCTCAACAGGTAAACAATCTGCAACAGAGCATACAGTCCCTAAAGCAATACAACTATTCAATGGTAAAGATATAAAGCAATGGACACCCAAAATTAGATTGCATGAAGTAGGTGAAAACTATGGAAATACATTTCGTGTAGAAGACGGAATGTTGAAGGTAAGATATGATCAGTACGATGAATTTAATCAGCAGTATGGCCACTTGGCTTTTAATACACCATATAGCTATTATGTGCTAAGACTAGAATATAGATTCATAGGAGAACAAACAAAAGGAGGTGAAGGCTGGGCGTGGCGTAATAGTGGTGCCATGCTACATGGACAATCTCCACAATCAATGCTGAAAAATCAAGACTTCCCCATATCTATTGAAGCACAGCTTCTGGGAGGAGACAACAATCCGGAATCGACTCGTACAACATCTAATCTATGCACGCCGGGTACAAATGTATTTATGAATGATCAGCTATTTACACCACATTGCATCAATTCAAAATCAAAAACTTATCATGGTGATCAATGGGTTACAGCTGAATTTGTTGTATTAGGTGATTCAGTAATCAAGCATGTGCTAGAAGGCGAAACTGTAATTTCTTACTCAAAACCGCAAATTGGTGGAAGTAATGTATTAAATCATGATCCTAAAGTAAAAAATGATGGCCAATCGTTAACTTCTGGATACATATACTTACAATCCGAAAGTCATCCCATAGATTTCAGAAAGGTAGAATTATATGATTTAGCGGCTTACAAAAAACAACCTGAAAAATTAGATAGGATTATCCAACAAATACTACATAAAAAGAGCTCGAATTAGATTCGAGCTCTTTTTATTTCAGAAGTTATATAAAATGAAAAAAGGACGTTTTACACGTCCTTTTATATCTTGGAAAATTCTCAAGAATTAACCTAACTTGCTAACAAATTTAGTTAATTTAGATTTGTTGTTAGATGCTTTTTTCTTGTGAATAACGTTTTTCTTAGCCAAACGATCAAGCATTGATACTACACGAGGTAATAACGCTTGTGCTTCAGTAGCATCAGTAGTGTTACGTAATTTTTTAATCGCGTTACGAGTAGTTTTTGCTTGGTAACGGTTTCTTAAACGCTTCGCAGCGTTAGCTCTAATTCTTTTAATCGCTGATTTATGATTTGCCATTTCTCTTAGCTATATTTTAAAAATACTTTTTATACTAAATTCGGACTGCAAAAATAAACAGTTAATTCCAATATTCAAAATCTATTTTCAATTTTTCGTATCAGACTGCTTGTCTTTATAACCCGTACTATTATCTCTTTGACAAAGATAACAAAAACATGCTCTTTATCTTACGATTTTAATCTTTATTTTTGTCTTATGCAAAAATTATCGATGGATCAGTTAAATAGAGCTGATATAGAATCATTCAAAGAACAAAAGAAAAACCCATTTGTAATCGTCTTAGACAATGTACGTAGTATGCACAACGTTGGTTCAGCCTTTAGAACGGGTGATGCCTTCGCTATAGAGAAAATTATACTTTCAGGTATCACAGCTACTCCACCTCATAGAGAGATAGAAAAGACGGCACTTGGTGCTACACAATCTGTTGAATGGGTACACTATGCCGATAATGTTGAAGCCATTAAGGCTTTAAAAAACGATGGATATGAAATATGGGCAGTAGAACAAGCTGCAAACTCCACTTCACTACAAGATTTCAAAATCAACACAGATCAAAAAATTGCTCTTGTCTTCGGTAATGAAGTACACGGAGTAGATGAAGATATCATGGAATTAGTAGATGGCTGTATCGAAATTCCACAATTTGGTACTAAACATTCGTTTAATGTCTCTGTAACAATAGGTATCGTATTATGGGACTTAGTTAGTAAAATTAAGTTTTAATAAAAAAAAGTCCGAATAGAGTAAGCTTTCCTTTCAGAAGTCATTACAAAATGGTAGATTTGCTCTGCTAAAAATTAGAACAATGAGTGTATTAGTTAATAAAGATTCAAAAGTTATCGTTCAAGGATTTACTGGAACAGAAGGAACTTATCATGCGTCTCAAATGATTGAGTATGGTACGCAAGTAGTGGGTGGTGTTACACCTGGTAAAGGCGGACAATCTCACTTAGACCGTCCTGTATTCAATACTGTACAAGATGCAGTTGACGCTACAGGTGCTGATGTTTCTATCATTTTCGTACCTCCTGCATTTGCAGCAGATGCTATTATGGAAGCTGCAGGAGCAGGTATCGCATTAATTGTTTGTATCACTGAAGGTATCCCTACTAAAGATATGATTCAAGTGAAATCATACTTAAGCGACAAAAATTCTCGTTTAATAGGTCCTAACTGTCCAGGTATCATTACTGCTGAAGAAGCTAAAATTGGTATTATGCCAGGTTTTATCTTTAAAAAAGGTACAGTAGGTGTGGTATCTAAATCAGGTACATTAACTTATGAAGCTGTTGACCAAACTGTAAAAGCTGGTTTAGGTATTACTACAGCAATCGGTATCGGTGGTGACCCAATCATTGGTACTACTACTAAAGAAGCTGTAGAATTATTAATGAACGATCCAGAAACTGAAGCGATCATCATGATTGGTGAAATCGGCGGTGGAATGGAAGCTGAGGCTGCTCGTTGGATTAAAGAAAATGGTACAAAACCTGTTGTTGGTTTCATCGCTGGTCAAACTGCGCCTCCGGGACGTCGTATGGGTCACGCGGGAGCGATCGTAGGTGGCGCTGAAGATACTGCTGCTGCTAAAATGGCAATCATGCGTGAGTGTGGTATCCGTGTAGTAGAATCACCAGCTGAAATTGGTAAAGCTATTGCGGAAGAATTAGCTAAGTAATATTTCTTCAACTTAATATTATCAAAGGCACCCTATACAGGGTGCCTTTGTCATTTCTATGGCTTTTAAGTTCATTTATTTCGTTCTATTATATAATACTTCAAGATCAAACCACGAAGATGTAACTTAACCAGAAACTATGTTATGAATAGATGGAATAGAGATTTATATAAACTAAAGATATTATATAAGAAATGGGGTGATTAGGATGAAATTAAAAAGATGTGCCGTTCTATTTCTAAAGAACGGCACATCCAATTATGCAGGCATTTGATCATCTGCCGATGGACCATACAGGCCTGGTATCGGAATATCTAATAAACGTAAATAGACCGTTAACTGACCTCTATGGTGAATCAAGTGATTATAAATGATGTAACGAAAAGCTGCAGACTTAGGCAATGTTGCGATGATGTGATCACCGAACTTCAATTTCCACAGACTATTTAATTCATCTTCTGTTGTATTTATTACAAAGTCTATATTTTGTGTTTTACCTGCTTCTAAGGTGATAGATAGCTCCTCTACTGTTGATGGAACCAAAGGAACATAATTTGTTGCAAGATCCAATTCTGATCCAGGTAAACCTTTATTGACCCAGTTATGCAACTCGACAACATGTCCTGCTAATTGACCTAGTGACATAGACTTATCATGTGGTTTATAATTAAGATGTTCATCCTTAATATGACTTAATAATCTAGCTGTACCTGCAGTCTCTCTTTCAATTTCTAATATTAAATCTTCTTTTAATCCCATAACGATTTTTCTTTTTTCATCTAAAGATAATTAATATAGATAAGATTAGATAAAATAGATCAAGTCGTCAGATAAAATATGATAATTCTATTAGAAACGAAAAAAACCTCAGATTTCTCTGAGGTTTTATGTATAAAATAAGGCGCCGACCTACTCTCCCACCTGTTACGGCAATACCATCGGCTCTGGCGGGCTTAACTTCTCTGTTCGGAATGGGAAGAGGTGAACACCGCCGATATAGGCACCCAAAAATCTTTTGTTATTGCGGTAGGCTCTAGGCTATACGCCTTAAGCTTAGTGCTTATAGCTTACTGCTAATAACATTGACATACTATTGAAAGAAAAAATAACATATAGAGGAAGACAACAATATCTATCCGCTTGGAAAGCTTCGGGCTATTAGTATTACTCGGCTTTGGTCTCTCAACCTTTACACCTATAACCTATCAACGTAGTCATCTTCTACGACCCTTGTAAGGAAGTCTCATCTCGTGGCTAGTTTCGCACTTAGATGCTTTCAGCGCTTATCTATTCCCGACGTAGCTACCCAGCCGTACACCTGGCGGCATAACTGGTTCACCAGCGGTCAGTCCATCCCGGTCCTCTCGTACTAAG
>JAZQRD010000126.1:0-2994 GCA_045629405.1 Sphingobacterium sp.
CGATCCAAATGCGGGTAAGCCCAAGCTGGTTGACCATCCTTAATGACCTTGTTTGAATTGTAGTTCATTGTACCTCTGGCCATAAAGAAACCGTTGGTCATACGCTTATTGTATTCTAAGGTTACATCTATACCCTTATTCTTAGTTTCACCGACATTTCTATAAGGAATATTTCCCGTATTGAAACCTGAAACATATGGGAGAGTATAATCCCTTAGTAAAATCCCCGTCCTATGCTCTTTAAATAACTCTACAATTAACTGAATATCATTATTGAAAAAGTTCATCTCTACACCTAGGTTATTTCTCTTTGATGTTTCCCAAGTCACTACACCACCGATCAACCCTTCATTATATCCTGTATATGATCTAAGAGAACTAACGTCACCAAATGAATAGCTACCAGTAGATGAGAATCTAGTTAAATATAAGAAACGAGCATCGGCACTATTCAAGCTTCCATTACCTGATGTACCGTATGAATATCTTAGTTTAAAATGCGAAATAACATCAGTCAATGGTTTGAAAAATTCTTCATTCGAAACCATCCAACCTGCACCTACTGAATAGAATAGACCATATCTATTCGCTGGGTCAAACGTATCAGATCCAGAATAAGAGAAGTTGGCTTCTGCTGAATATCTACGATCAAATGTATAATTACCTCTACCTACATAGCTGCGCTGACGATAAGGAATTGCTCCTTGATAAGTCGATACTCCACTCCCCGCATCAGAAAAATCAGACTGATTAAATAATAATAAACCTCCAACATCGTGTGCGCCAAATGTGCGTGAATAACGTAAGTTAGCTTCAGAATATAGCCTTCTGGTAGTGGACCTAGTCAATGAAAAACTCAAATCTTCAGTTCCAGTATATGATACGTTAGTAATCAATTCTCCATTATCGTCTCTTCCTGAAGCAAAATAAGTTTGTAAATCCCTCGATCTATTTAAAGAATTTGATAAGAATGCATCAAATGCAAATGTCCCTTCTAAAGTCAACCCTTCAGTCACAACGGATAAGTCTTGAGATAATTTCAAATTAGAGCGAACGACATTATCATAAGAATTCTGTATTCCAGACTGCGTCAATGCTTGATATGGATTTAAGCCAGTACCAGCAAGCCTTGGCCATTGACCATTTGAATATTGTGCAGGAATGATATGTGGTGATGTAACTGCTGCTAACGCAAATATATTATCGCGACCTTGCCCAGGTCTGTTGTAATTTGATAAATAACCATTCACACCGAAATTAACTTTCGTAGTTTTAGTCAAATTAATATCCAAATTACTTGTAAAATTAAATCTATTATATTTTAATGCTGAATTGAAAGACTCAACATCAGCAGTCTTGAATTGTCCATTTTCACCGTAATAACCTAATGATAAATAATACTTGGCTATATCAGCTCCACCAGAAATATTAACATTAGCTCTGTGATTACCACCAAAATCTTTGAACAACATATCAAACCAATCCACATTTGGATATAAATCTGGATCCGTACCATTTGCATGTAAATCAATCCTCTCATTAGAATAAAATGCCGGTTTACCACGCAATGTAAGACCTTCATTATATAAATTCATAAAAGTAGGAGCATCTACGAATTGAGGTAGATAGGTAAATCCTGTCACACCATTCTGTACCTCTGCAGCTACATTGGGTTTTCCTGCCTTACCTTTTCTAGTATTGATTAATATTACACCATTGGCACCTCTAGTTCCGTATACGGCTGTAGCTGTAGCATCTTTAAGAATAGTGAAACTCTCTATATCCTCTGGATCAATATTATCAATACCACGATCAGGAATTCCATCGACAACTAACAATGGACCTTGAGGAGACGACGCAAACGTAGCAACACCACGGACAAAAAGATCAGCACCAGAAGCACCGGGACCACCACCACGCTGCGTGGCTACTACTCCCGATAAACGGCCCGCTATAGCTGTCGTTAAATTAGCCGTTGGTACTTTAAGTTCTTCACGTTTTATAGTCGCTTGAGAACCAACGTTACTTTCTTTCTTTTGTGTACCAAATCCAACTACGACAACTTCGTCGATCCCAGAAACATCTTCTTCTAATGAAATAGCAATTTCTTTAAAATTATCTATTACTACTTCCTTAGAAGTATGACCCACCAACTTGATCACTAAAGTTTGTCCTACTTCTACATTCAGCACAAAACGACCATTTACATCTGTACTAGTACTAATAGATGGCTTTTCTTTAACGGAAATTGTTACACCTTGTAGTGGGGAATTATTAATGTCAGTTACTAATCCCGTAACCAAGTTTTGTTGATAATAATAGGCTCCATGATCGTATTCTAATAGCTCATGAGCTGAGGAAGTATTTCCCATCGATAATATTAGACATGCTAAAGCTGCAGCTTTCATATTAGTCGATTTGAAATAACGTGATTCCGGAAAGAATACATTTTTTCTAACTAAACTACTTATCATAATATGATTTAAAAATTAATTGGTAATTTCTATTTGGAAGTAATATATAGGATAAAAATTACGTTAACAAAGTGTTAAATAAATCAAACGTTTGCACACAATAAATCAATCGATTGCGTAATTTTGATTTATAACAAACATTGTTATGTTCTACATATATGGGGTTGATTTATTAGAAGTTATTAAAATGTAAGATAGTGTAAGGTATGAACTGAATTAAAAATTTGAAATAACGAGAAACCAACGGAGATTATTAATTATTTCGAGTAAAAATAGTGAAGTAGTAAATAGCTATCCTATAACATCACAAAACTCAAAAGATATTAAGAAAATAAGGTTATATGTTAAAATTAAATAACTGGGCACTAGAGGATATTTTAATAGGATTTATTACAACGCAAAAAAGCCTTAGTATTTCTACTAAGGCTTTCTGTATAAAATAAGGCACCGACCTACTCTCCCACCTGTTACGGCAATACCATCGGCTCTGGCGGGCTTAACTGCTCTGTTCGGAATGGGA
>JAZQRD010000127.1:0-3838 GCA_045629405.1 Sphingobacterium sp.
ACGTACTGCAAAGCTATCGACTCATTGGTGACACTGTATCGATTTGCGAGTTGGTCTACAGCATTTTTAAGCTCGGAAACCACTTCCATAGTATGACCCAAATATTCTTTTGCTTGTTTATCTATCAACATACCTTGAGCTAATACACCACGAGCAATTATGGAAACGGTATTATTAGAAAGTATATCCATATACTCTTCGGGGCGCGTATCGAACATACTGTATTGCATCATGTTTGACACTATGTTCGAATGCTCTGCATATTTTGTAAAAACATTCGGACGAATAGATGAAATGCCATAATAACGAATTTTCCCTGCAGTCTTCAGGCCTTCTAAGGTTTCAACCACCTCTTCAAAATTGTCTTCTATGGTACCTCCATGTATTTGATAAAGGTCTATATAATCCGTGTTGAGTCTACGCAAAGAAGCATCGATTGCTTGTAAGATATACGCCTTACTTACATCCCAAGTTTTTGTTTTTTTTTCTTCAGACCAACGATTACCAACCTTGGTAGCTAACACAATATCGTGTCGAAAAGAAGACACTGCATCACCTACTAGCAATTCATTCTCTCCAAAGTCATAGTAATCAGCAGTATCAAAATAGTTGACACCTTGCTCAAAAGCATGTCTTATACATTGCAAATTCGACGTTCTTTCGGCAAGTTCTAGCGACATACAACCAAATCCAATTTCGGATACTTCTAGAGTAGACTGCCCCAACTGACGATATCGCATAGTCTTTTATTTTTTAATTTCTAGTAATTCAACGGTGAATATTAAGGTACTAAAAGCGGGTATAGGTCCAGATGCACGTCCACCATATCCAAGTTCATGAGGAACATAAAATTTATACTTTGAACCAACCTTCATCATCGGAATACCTATCTTCCATCCTTCAATAACAGAATTTAACGACAAAGTAAGTGGCGAATCGCGATCATATGAGCTATCGAATTTCGTTCCATTAGGTAATGTTCCTTCATAATGAACAACTACTTCATCATTAGAAGTTGGATGCTCCCCCGTACCTTCACTTAAAACCTCATATTGCAGTCCATTATCAAGAACCTTTACATTAGGTTTCGCTGCATTCTGTTTTAAAAAATCCTTACCTTCTTTACTAAGTTCATCATTTCTTTTTTCGACCATCACTTTAACACCTGCTTGAATGATTTCATCAATTTGATTTTCACTAAATAGGATCGAATCTCCAGTTAAATTGTGCTTAAATCCTTTTTGGAAAGCATCTGCATTAATATCGAAACCTGCAGACTTCATACTTTTAGCGACATCTACACCCAGTGCATATGACAATGAATCAGCAGAGTTTTGGAGTTTGAAAGGAAGAATAACCGATTGAGTTGGCTTCTTTACTGTAGATTTATTCGTTGATGGGGAAATTTTTGTACCGGAAGAAGTTTTAGTTTTCTGTTGTGCTAAAACAACTGGACTTGTCAGACAAGCTACTAGGCTCAATGTAAGTATATGTTTTAATTTCATTTGTATTTGTTTATAATCGTCTCTATAATTTGCATGGTATTATCGGGATACGAAACACGTATATGGCTTTGGTCATTTAACCAAAGTTCGATATCATATTCATATTTGCGTTTTAAACTTTGAATAACTGGTACACCCATCTCATCCAGCGCCGCAGCATTGAGATGCTGTTCGTACTGATTTTTCATAGGAATAACCAACAATTTCTTTCCTAGATACAAAGCTTCAGCAGGGGTTTCGAAACCAGCACCGCACAGCACGCCTGCTGATGAAGCCATACTTTGGACGAATGTATCACTATGAATGGGATTGATCTTTACATTCTTATATTGAAAGCCACTATTATTATGTTTTGAAAACACATCCCACTGTACGTCTGTAAATTTTGTCAAATGCTTGAGTAAGTGAGCGTCGTCGTACGAAGGTAGATATACTGTATAATGTCCTTGGTTCGTTGGTTCAAGTTCACGGATTGCCGCTCTTATTACAGGGGTATATATCGATTCGTGATACTTTTTGAAATGGAAACCATATGCGTCCGACACAGGAGCGTAGTTTTTCATGATAAACTTACCCATCATATCGTTCTCCTCCGGTTTTGGACTATTGATATGCAAAGCTCCAATCTGATGGCTCAATCCAATACACGGAATATCCTTGGTATGACAAGCCCAAGCGGTGATTGGCTCAAAATCATTAATAACCAAATCGTATTTTTCTACTGGAATAGAATTCACCTCTTGGATAAATCGACGTATCGTCGAACTCATAAATGTTTTCCAAAGATCTACGCCACCGGACTTACCAAAAATAAAGCTTAGTCCGTGAAGCCTATAGGTGATCTCAAATGGCAAATCGATATCGGCTTGTATACCACTTATCAGCACATCTACTTCTCCGAATTGTTGTAAACACGGAATGATATCCATTGCCCTGCATAGATGACCATTCCCTGTTCCTTGTATTGCATATAATATTTTCATAGCTCACTAAGCAGATTCGAAAATACTGATTTTAATGAATAGTCTATGTAATTTATATTAAATTAAACATTATATAAGTTTCTTAGTTATAGAAGTATTTAACCATACGATATGCGCTTCCTCTTAATTATATGTCTATCGTTTTCGATTACAATGATTTGTACGTCATGGGGATTCTACGCGCATAAAAAAATCAATGAAACGGCAGTATTTCTTTTACCAGCAGATATTGCACCATTCTATAAACAACATATTAAAATTATCACCGAGAAAGCGGTAGATGCCGATAAAAGATGCTATATAGATACTGTTGAACCTCCTAGACATTACATCGATTTGGATGAATTTGATGAACAAGATACCATTCCTATTCATTGGTCTAAGGCGACAGAATTATTCACGGAGCGTAAACTAATGGCTCGTGGAGTCATACCTTGGCAAATAACCAAATCATATCAACAGTTGGTAAATGCATTTAAAAATAAAAATATCAATCTAATCATAAAGTACAGTGCAGACTTAGGACATTATGTCGCTGATGCACATGTACCATTACATACTACGAGCAATTATAATGGTCAATTTTCAAATCAAATTGGTATTCATGCATTTTGGGAAACTAGATTACCTGAAAAATTTTCTTCACAATACAACTTTGTGATAGGGAAACCATATTACGTCGAGGATGTAGCTTCAGAAGCTTGGAAATTTGTAAATAGCAGTCACGCGCTTGTGGACTCTGTATTAAACTTAGAAAAGGAATTGGCGTTAAAATTTAAAAATAAAAATATCAGAAGCTATGTACTCCGTAATAAAGTATTAACGCTTAATTATTCAGATGAGTATGCCATAGCTTATCATAAAGCATTAAATGGAATGGTTGAACGAAGAATGCGCCAATCGATTTATTATGTAGCCTCATTATGGTATTCTGCGTGGATAGACGCAGGACAACCTAGCATGCGTAATACTCGATTAGATCAAAACCTAGATCATGATAATATAGACCTTAATAATCGTAAACAAATGGGTAGACAGGAGTGGCACTAAATCCCCTATTTATAATTTACAGGTAATAAATATAGTTATCAATAGACTATTCCATATAAAATGTAGTGAACTAGCGTATTAAATTGTACATTTGCAACCTAATAAATTTTTGCAAACAATGTCACATCAAGTACCTGAGGACGGCACATTGCTCCCTCTAATGGAAGAATTTTATACTATTCAAGGTGAAGGATTTCATACTGGAAAAGCCGCATATTTTATTCGTTTAGGTGGATGTGATGTGGGTTGTCATTGGTGTGATGTAAAAGAGAGCTGGGACGCTGAATTGCATCCTCTAAC
>JAZQRD010000128.1:0-10526 GCA_045629405.1 Sphingobacterium sp.
ATTTTTGTACCCATCCCGCTAGGGTAACTTCCTTATTAGCATCGGTTACACGTAATTCACCGCAATTATGACTTCTGTACATATTATATTCTGTTTTCTATGACAAAATTATCGGATTTGGTGGACAATAACGAATTATACCGTAATTAAATTATAGGCGATTATTTAATACTAAAAGCTAGTGTGTCACCTGATTTTTCAAGCGACTTTTAATATACTCATATGATCTTTGACATCCGCGCAAATAGTGTCGATATTGGCTTATTTTGTATCCAAAATACGTCATGGTTTGTAGGCTAGTAGTTTTAAAATCAATAAATTTTGAAACTATTGATAATCAGCAAAAATAGCCTCCAATAATGAGGGAATATTTGAATTATGAAGTATGTATAATCATAAAATTTATGTGGAAAACTTTTTTGTGGGAGAATGTGGGGGATTGTGGGGGAAAGTGGTTACTTTTACATTAATATTAATTAGGATAGTTAGCTAAATGATTCAACTTATCGGAGAATTCGAATGTAAGTTGGACGCCAAAGGTAGGTTGGTAGTCCCTGCTGCTCTCAAGAGGCAATTGCCTGATGTTGAGCAGGAAGGATTGGTGGTGAACAGAGGTTTTGATAAAAATTTGGTGATATACACTCGTGAGGAGTGGGATAAGCAAGCGGCTAAGATTTCTAAATTAAATACATTCAATGCGAAAAACAGAGAGTTCGTGCGTCAATTTATGAGAGGTGCGACACTTTTGAATCTGGATTCAGCAGGACGTGTGTTGCTACCTAAGGTGTTGCTGGATTATGCGAAGATTGATGGTGAGGTGGTTCTTGCTTGTCAATTCGATCGTGTGGAGGTGTGGCCGAAGGTGGTGTATGATCAAATGATGGATTGTGGTGAAGCGAATGATTTTGCTGCTTTAGCCGAGGAAGTAATGGGAAATATAAATTTTGGAGATTTAGATGGTTAACGAGAACGACGAAGTTTATCATGTACCTGTGATGCTTCAGGAGTGCATGGAATCGCTTGATATCAAGCCGGACGGTGTATATGTAGATGTGACATTTGGTGGTGGTGGTCACTCGCGAGAGATTTTGAATAGATTGGGGCCTAATGGTAAATTGATAGCATTCGATCAAGATCCTGATGCCATAGCAAATATAATTGATGATGGACGTTTTGTGTTAATTCATCAAAATTTCAGGTTCTTAAAAAATTATTTACGCTTAGAGGGTATTAAGCAGGTAGATGGGATTTTAGGTGACTTAGGAGTATCATCTCATCAATTTGATGATGCGGGTAGGGGGTTTTCGATCCGATTTGATGCAGATCTAGATATGCGTATGGATCAAGTTTCTGATCTAGATGCGCGCAAGGTGCTTAATACATATTCAGAAGAGGATTTACATCGCATATTTGGTATGTATGGTGAAGTGCAAAATGCTAAATCACTTGCTAAGACCATAGTTACAGCTCGGTTGTCTAAAGAGATTCAAACGGTTGTTGAACTTAAAGATGTTATTAAAAAAAATGTTCCGAAAGGAAAGGAGCATAAATATCATGCTCAAGTATTCCAAGCATTGCGAATAGAGGTAAATAAAGAATTGGAAGCCTTACAGGAGTTCTTGATGCAGACAATCTCCGTGTTAAAAGATGGTGGCCGTTTAGTTATTATGTCTTATCATTCGTTGGAAGATCGTTTGGTGAAGAATTTTATGTTGAAAGGTAAGTTTAGAGGAGAAGTTGAGAAAGATTTCTTTGGTAATGAAATTAAACCTTTCAAAATGGTAAGTCGCAAGGCTATTGTTGCCTCAGCTGAAGAGTTGTTGCTCAATAATCGTTCGCGTAGTGCTAAATTGAGAGTTGCTGAGAAAATAAAAGAGATTTAATAATCGGGTTAGCGTTGTATGTCTAAGAAGAATACTATACGTAATGAAGAGCTAAGTGAAGATATACAAGAAGAGATGTCTGATGCGGTAGAGGAGAAAGTTGAGAAAACTAACACCTTTATCAATAGTCTATTCTCATATCCTGCTGTATCGTCATATTTCGTAGCAAAAAACCTACCTTTTGTAGCTTTTTTGGCTTTTCTAGGGTTGATTTATATTTCAAATAGACATTTGGCAGAGAAAACCGTAAGACAGATTGATAAATTGAGCAGAGACGTGAAAGAGTTGAGTTGGGATTATAAATCTTTGTCTGCGGAATTTATGAAGTTAACAACGCAATCAGAGATTGCAAAGCGTGCGGACTCTTTAGGGTTGAAGGAACGTACGGAGCCGCCAATTAAACTTGAAATCGTTAAAGAAGCTAACTAACAGCGTTGATTGTCTATGAATATTAGAAAATCCATATTAATCAGGGTTTACGTTGCTTTTGGGCTGATGGTGTTTGGTGCGCTAGTTGTTTTCGCAAAGTTACTCCATTTGCAGTATGTAGATGGTGACAAGTGGATAGCTATTGCAGATAGTCTGACTATACAAGAGCGTGTGGTAGAGGCTGCAAGGGGTAATATCTATTCGAATGATGGAAGTTTATTAGCGACGTCAGTGCCAGAATATGAGGTTCGTTTTGATGCGATGTCTATTCCGGAAGAGTCAAATGAAGTGTTTGATTCCAAAATTGATTCGTTAGCATATAAGTTAGCAGGATTTTTTAAAGATCGTTCATCTAGGCAATATCTGACCTTGTTGAAAGGCGCTAGAAATAAAAAACAGCGCTACGTGTTGTTGAAAAGAGCAGTCTCTCATCAGGATCTTAAAGTTTTAAAGACTTTTCCTCTTATGCGAACATTTCGCGAAGGGCGTAAAAGATATCCAAGTAGTTTGGTAGCTGTGCGTCAAAATAAAAGGATATTACCTTTTACAAATCTTGCTGCTCGTACAATTGGTTACAAGAATGATGAGTTTCGCGTAGGTTTAGAAGGTGCCTATGGAGATTACATAGAAGGGCAGAGTGGTGCACAGATCATGCAGCGTATAGCAGGTGGTGTGTGGGTTCCATTGAATCGAGAAGTTTTAGTAGCTCCTGTAGATGGTTCGGATATCATTGCTACTATAGATGTAAATATGCAAGATATGGCTCAGAGAGCTCTAGAGAAGCAATTGAAAATTAGTAATGCAGACAATGGGTGTGTTATTTTGATGGAGGTTGCTACAGGAGAAATTAGAGCTATCGCCAACTTTACAAAAGATAAAGATGGTCAATATCGTGAAAAGTATAATTATGCAATAGCTCAAGGTGCTGATCCTGGCTCAACATTTAAATTGGCTTCTTATTTAGTAGCTTTGGATGATGGTATGATAGATACGAGTACAGTTGTGGATATTGGCAATGGAACATATAAAGTACCATCTCATACTATTCGCGATTCGCACGCTCCAAAAAAATCTAGAGTTACAGTGAAAGAGGCGTTTGAGGAATCGTCAAACGTTGCTATTACAAAATTGATAAACACACATTACGGAGATAATCCGCATAAGTATACGTCTAAGTTGCATAGTTGGGGTTTGCATCAAAGCTTGGGGCTTCAAATACCAGGAGAAGCAAGTCCAATTGTTAAGACACCTGAAAGCAAAAGTTGGAGTAAACTATCACTCATACAAATGTCTTATGGCTATGAGCTGAAGTTAACTCCTTTACAAACGCTTGTTCTTTTTAATGGTGTAGCTAACAATGGTAAAATGGTTGCTCCATTATTCGTAAAAGAGATACGTCACTTGGGTAATACCGTAGAGAAATTTAATGCTCGCGTGATTACAGAAAAAATGGCCTCGGCTGAAGCAATAGGAAAAACTAGAGGTATGCTCGAAGGAGTAATGACCAACGGTACAGGTAAAAGATTGAGAAGTGAGTTTTATACTTCAGGTGGTAAAACGGGTACTGCACAGATGGCGGATGATTCAAGAGGATATGGTGCTCGAAGATATCAATCATCTTTTGCAGGTTATTTTCCTGCGGAGAACCCAAAATATTCCATGATTGTGGTTATAAGAAATCCACGAAATGGATATTACGGTGGGTCTGTAGCTGGACCGGTATTTAAAGAATTGGCGGATATGGTATATGCTAATGATTTAACATTGCATAGTACATTCGGTAAGCGTCAAGTAAACGTTGCAGGTAGTCAAATACCATTGACATTAAAAGGATCTAAGGAAGCGAGTGATAAAGTTTATTCGCAACTTGGTTTTAGAAATTATAATTGGAATAGTATTGCTCAGTCTGAAGATCAGGCTTCTCCCAAGGGAGTTCCTTTTGTGGAAGTAACACCTAAGGAAGGTGTAGTACCTAATGTATTGGGTATGGGATTGATTGATGCACTTTATACGATGGAAAATGCTGGATTCAAAGCTCAAGTATTTGGTAAAGGAAAAGTGGTGTCGCAATCATTACATGAAGGAGACCGTTTGAAAATTGGGACTAAAGTGGCAATTCAATTGAATTAGTTATGATATTAAGAGAATTATTGCATGCAGTGCCTGTATTACAGGAAGTAGGTTCACTTGAGGTGGAGGTGCATGACATATGTTTTGATTCTAGGCAAGTAAAAGACGGGTCATTGTTTGTCGCTGTAAAAGGTGTACACACAGATGGTCATGTGTATATAGACAAGGTAATTGAAGCGAATGCTGCGGTTGTAATAGTTGAAGAATTACCTGAGCATACTTCAGAAAATCTGACCTACATCTTAGTGAAAGACAGTGCATTTGCATTAGGTAAGGTCGCTGCAAACTTTTATGGGAACCCGTCGAATGAATTAAGATTAGTAGGAGTTACAGGAACGAATGGTAAAACTACTGTAGCAACCCTATTATTTAATCTATTTGATAAATTAGGATACCACGTAGGACTATTATCAACTGTAGAAAATAAAATAGGCCCCTTGGTAATACCAGCAACACATACCACACCTGATCCAATAGCCCTTAATAAATTATTAAGGCAAATGGTTGACGATGGTTGTGATTACTGCTTTATGGAAGTGAGCTCGCATGCGGTTGTTCAACAACGAATTGCAGGATTACATTTTTGTGGTGGAATATTTACAAATATTACGCATGATCATTTAGATTTTCATGGAACATTCGATAGCTATATTAAAGCTAAGAAAAAGTTTTTTGATGATTTGGATAAGACAGCTTTTGCTTTGACAAATAGTGATGATCGAAACGGAAATATCATGCTACAGAATACTAGCGCACATATCAAATCATATGGTTTACAGTCTGCAGCTGACTTTAAAGCTAAGGTTGTCGAAAGTCATTTTGATGGTATGTTGCTAAATATTGATGGTAATGAAGTATGGGTTAAGTTGGTTGGTGGATTTAATGCATATAATTTATTAGCCGTATATGGTGCAGCTATTTCTTTAGAGCAAGAAACTTTAAAAGTTCTGACAGCGCTTAGTGAAATAACTGGAGCTGAAGGACGATTTGATACCATCAGTTCAACGAATGGAATAGTAGGTATAGTGGATTATGCGCATACACCAGATGCTGTGGAGAATGTACTTGTGACTATCAAGAATCTGCGAACTCCTGGTCAACAAATAATAACTGTACTAGGCTGTGGAGGTGATAGAGATACAACCAAAAGGCCTGAAATGGCTAGCGTAGCATTGAAATACAGTGATAAATTAATAATCACGTCTGACAATCCGCGTACTGAAGATCCTGCTCAGATCATTAAAGACATGGAAGTAGGTGTAAGTGCAGATAAGAAGAAATATACATTTAGTATTGCTGATCGTAGAGAAGCTATTCGTGCAGCATGTCATTTAGCAAACCCTGGTGATATTGTATTAGTGGCTGGAAAGGGACACGAAAAATATCAGGAAATAAAGGGTATTCGTCATCATTTTGATGATAAAGAAGAATTAGAGAAAACGTTTAAAGAACAATAAGTAGACAATGTTATATTATTTATTCTCATGGTTACAAGATATGGAAGTTCCGGGCTCGGGATTGTTCCAATATATCTCCTTCCGAACAGCGATAGCGGTTATTTTATCGTTGATCATTACAACTGCTTTCGGTAGCCGTTTGATTAGTCTATTACACAAAAAGCAAGTAGGGGAGACTATTCGTGATTTAGGATTAGAAGGCGAAAAGCAAAAACAAGGTACGCCGACTATGGGTGGTTTGATCATCATCGCAGGTATTCTAGTTCCTACTTTATTATTAGCAAAATTAGATAACATTTATATTATTATCATGATTGTGACCACGATTTGGATGGGTGCAATTGGCTTCTTAGATGATTATATTAAAGTGTTTCGCAAAAATAAAGAAGGTCTGGCTGGTCGATTCAAAGTGATTGGTCAAGTTGGGTTGGGTACATTGATAGCTATCACGATGTATTTTCATCCAGATATAGTAGTGCGCGAGCAGGTGTCGAATCCTACATCAAAAGTACCTGTTGAGGTTGTGATAAACCCGCAAACTGGAGAGCAAATCTATGCTGAGAATACAAAGTCTACAAAGACGAACATACCATTTTATAAAGATAACGAATTCGATTACTCTAAAGTGTTAGACAAACTGGGGTTAGATAATCCATGGGTTACTTTCGCGGTATTCTTAGTGGTAGTAGTTTTTATTGTTACTGCTGTATCTAACGGAGCTAATATAACCGATGGTATAGATGGTTTAGCTACTGGAACTTCCGCCATAATTGGGATAACTTTAGCGATCCTTGCTTACGTGTCAGGAAATATAATTTTTTCAGACTACCTCAATATTATGTATATACCTAACTCAGGCGAATTGGTGATTTTTGCAGGGGCTTTTGTTGGAGCATGTACAGGTTTCTTATGGTACAATGCATTTCCAGCACAAGTATTCATGGGTGACACAGGCTCTTTAGCTATTGGGGGTATTATTGCTGCATTTGCAATCTTAATTAGAAAAGAATTATTGATCCCAATATTGTGTGGTGTATTTTTAGTTGAGAATTTGTCAGTAATCTTACAGGTATCTTACTTCAAGTATACCAAGAGTAAATTTGGTGAAGGTAGACGCATATTCTTAATGTCCCCATTACATCACCATTATCAAAAGAAGGGGTATCATGAAGCAAAGATTGTGACGCGTTTTGTCATTGTTGGTGTGATATTGGCAATTTTAACGATAGTAACATTGAAGGTTAGATAACATGGGAAATATAGCACATAATTTTTATCCGCAGTCGGGACGCTTAGTTATTCTAGGTGCAGGAGAGAGTGGAGTAGGAGCAGCGATATTGGGTAAAGATAAGGGCTTCGATGTATTTGTATCTGATATGGGTGTGATAGCTGATAATTATCAAGCGACTTTGAATGAAGAAGGCATAGCTTTCGAATTTGGTTCACATTCTGAAGATTTAATACTTAATGCTAATCTTGTGGTAAAAAGTCCGGGTATACCTGAGAAGTCTCCTTTGGTAACTACATTGAGAGCTAATGGTATCGATGTTATCTCAGAAATTGAATTTGCAGCACAATACACTGATGCAAAATTGATTTGTATCACTGGTTCCAATGGCAAATCTACGACAACGATGTTGACTTACTATATGTTGCAAAATGCTGGATTGAATGTAGGTCTTGCTGGTAACATAGGTAAGAGTTTCGCATATCAAGTCGCTAGGTCTAATTTTGATTTATACGTGTTGGAAATATCTAGCTTTATGCTTGATGATATGTATCACTCTAGAGCAGATGTTGCCGTATTGTTGAATATTACTCCGGATCACTTGGACAGATATGATTATAAATTGGAGAATTATGTAAACTCTAAATTCAGAATCATACAAAATCAAACGGATAAGGATTACCTTATCTACTGTCAGGATGATGAAGAGATTATGAAATCCCTAAGTAGATTTGATATTAAGGCAAAACAATTACCTTTTTCACAAGAAAGATCTGTTGAATTCGGTGCGAGTCTAGCTAACAATGAGTTATTAGTAATTAATGTACCTAATCAAGAAGCGTTTGAGATGAATATAGAGGATCTATCATTAGGAGGAAAGCATAACGTATATAATAGTATGGCGGCAGGTTTAATAGCTAAAGTACAGGAATTACGTAATCAAACGGTTAGAGAAAGTATGGGGTCATATGTAAATATTCCACATCGTCTAGAACGTGTTGCTTCAGTAGGTGGTGTTCAATATGTAAATGATTCAAAAGCCACTAATGTGAACTCAGTATGGTACGCATTAGAAAGTTTTTCAACTGAAATCGTTTTAATCCTAGGTGGAGTAGACAAGGGAAATGACTATGATATGTTGACGGATCTTGTGAAAGAGAAAGTCAAAGCGATAGTATGTCTTGGTAAAGATACTTCACGTATTCATAAAGCTTTTGAAGATCATGTTGATGTGATTGTTAATAGCGTATCTATGCAAGATGCTGTTGTGCTTGCATCACATTTAGCATCAAAAGGGGATACTGTATTGCTATCTCCAGCTTGTGCTAGTTTTGATTGGTTTAAGAACTTTGAAGATAGAGGAGATAAATTTAAAGAAGCAGTATCAGCTTTGTAAATAGCGTCCAATGGAACAAATATTTGCGAAATTAAGAGGAGATAAATGGATCTGGATCATTGTGATAATATTATCAGGATGGTCTTTGCTTGCTGTTTACAGCTCTGTAGGTACTTTGGCCTACAAAGAAGGTAAAGGCACGGAGATGTATTTATTTAAACATTTCTCAATCATCGTAATTGGATTAGTATTGATGTATCTTTCGCACAAGCTTGATTATAAGTGGTATGCGGGTATATCTAAGATATTAATTGGTATTACTATTCCACTATTATTCTATACGTTAGTATTTGGTAATACCGTCAATGAGGCCTCACGTTGGGTGACAATTCCAGTTATTAATCAGACATTTCAAACTTCAGATTTGGCTAAATTGTCATTAATTACGTTTCTAGCAAGAATGCTTTCAAGAAAGGCTCATGAAATTAAAGATTTGAAAAAATCATTTATCCCGATTATGGGTACGGTTTGTATTGTTTTCGTTTTGATTGCATTGGCTAACTTGTCTACAGCACTGATGCTTTTTGGTACTAGTGTTTTGTTGCTCATCATAGGCAGAATAGATATCAAACAAATTGCAATAGTTTGTCTCGGTGGGGCTATTTTGTTAACTGGTGTAATACTTTTAGGACCAAGAAGCCAAACGTATGTGAGTCGTGTTAAAGGTTTTTTTGCTACAGAGGAAGTTGGTAAAAGTAATATTCCATTCCAAGAGGATAAAAATTTTCAAGCAAACAATGCTAAAATCGCTATAGCTACAGGAGGATTTTTTGGCAAGGGCCCTGGAAATAGTATTCAAAGAAATGTATTACCGCATCCATATTCCGATTTTATTTTTGCTATTATCATTGAAGAATATGGAACTATTGGGGGAGCTATTTTGCTTTTCTTGTATTTGGCATTGATGTATCGATGTATACGGATCGTCACAATGAGTCCTCGCGCATTTGGAGCATTTCTGGCTGCAGGTTTGGGTTTCAGTTTGACTATACAAGCATTAGCAAATATGGCTGTAGCAGTAGGATTAGGACCTGTGACGGGTGTTCCTCTACCGCTCGTGAGTATGGGAGGTACATCTATTCTATTTACAAGTGTAGCATTGGGTATTATTCTTTCTGTTAGTCGAAATATTGAAGAATTGAAAAATATTGGGGAATTAGAGGAGAAACCTCGTCCTAAGAAAGTAGTAGTCGGTACTGTATAATATTTTAATAAAGAATGGCGCATAAGGTAATCATAAGTGGTGGTGGTACAGGTGGACATATTTTTCCAGCGATTGCAATTGCAAATGCTTTACGAAGAATTCAACCTGATATCGAGATTCTATTTGTAGGGGCTCAGGGCAAGATGGAGATGGAAAAAGTTCCTGCTGCTGGATACCAGATCATTGGTCTTGATATTCAAGGATTCAACCGTCAATCTTTATTGAAAAATGTTGCTTTACCATTTAAGATGATTAAAAGCCTTTTAAAGGCAAGAAAGATTATCAAAGACTTCAAGGCGGATGTAGCGATTGGTGTAGGCGGATATGCATCAGGACCATTATTGATGATGGCCAATATGATGAAAATTCCAACGCTGATTCAAGAGCAAAATTCATTTGCTGGTAAAACGAATATTTCTCTTGGCAAAAAAGCAAAACGCATATGCGTTGCATATGATGGGATGGACAAATTCTTTCCTAAGCACAATATTGTGTTCACCGGCAATCCGATTCGTCGTGAGTCTGTAAATATTGACGGTAAACGTGAGCAAGCATTAGCTTCATATGAGTTAGAGCAAAATAAAAAAACAATATTAGTTACTGGTGGAAGTCTTGGAGCTGGTACATTGAATGACTGTTTAAAACAGGCTATTCAGAGACTGGATCAAGCTGGCGTACAAGTTATTTGGCAATGCGGTAGTTATTATTATGATAAGCTAAAAGCAGAAATTGGTAATACATTACCTTCATCCATTAAGCTAATGCCTTTTGTGAAAGATATGAGTTTAGCGTATGCTGC
>JAZQRD010000129.1:0-5309 GCA_045629405.1 Sphingobacterium sp.
TTGAAATCCCTGTTGGCGAGAAAAAATATAAAGGACCCAAAAATCATAGACCAGTAAATATTGCTATGGCTAAAAACTTCACTGAAGCGGAGAAATCGCTCCTATTAAATGGAGACAAAACGAGCAAAATGCATATTTTTCAAACTACTGCTCCTTCCGAACTTACTGTACTTAGAACATCTAGTACAGACATCAAACACGATGATCCATTATTAGACATCTTGAGATCGCGAATGCTTGCGACAGTAAATGACCCTTCGCATGCAGGAGTTGGCATAGCCGCACCACAAGTAGGAATAAACAAAAATGCCATCTGGGTACAACGATTTGACAAGGACGGAGAACCATTTGAATTCTTTATAAATCCAAAAATAATCTGGCGTTCCAAATTAACCCGACTAGGCACGGAAGGATGCCTATCTATACCTAATAAGCGAGATGAAGTGGCCAGAAGCTATGCTATTCGATTGCAATATTGGGACAATCAAGGACATATTATTGAAGAGAATATAGAAGGATTCACAGCCGTCATATTTCAGCATGAAGTTGATCACCTATACGGCATATTATTTCCAGATCGCTTAGAAGAACAAGCCAAAGAGAATAAGCTACCGCTTAATGAAAATATAAAATTTTCTATCCAAAAAACAAATTTTAGACCCTAAGTACTATTAAATCTACTTAAATATATTAGAATCTATGCATCATTATATTTATACAAGCTTACTCTTTAGTTTTCTTTTTCTTTATTCTTGCAATAAAGAAAGTATAGATCCCATAAGCGAAAAAACTGTTTTAGTATATCTTGCAGCAAATAATAATTTGGCCAACGAAGCATTAGCCAATTTAGCCCAAATGGAAGAAAGTCTTATAAATAAGGATGGTAATTTATTAGTCTATATAAAAACGCCTAATCAGAATCCTATCTTATACAAAATTGACCCCTACTCAAAAGATATTACCAATAAGAAAAAAATAATCAAAAAATATGATAACCATAATACCTCTGATCCCAATGTCTTAAAGCAAGTTATCACAGATGTACAGACGGCATACCCAGCAAAACAAAATGGTTTAGTTTTATGGTCGCACGCAACAGGATGGATTCCTGAAGGTGTTAATGCTATTAAACTTAAATCTTTTGGAGAAGATAATAATGTACAGATGGATATTAAAGACTTAAAAAATGCTATTCCAACAAAGTTAAACTACATATTATTTGACGCATGTTCAATGGCTAGTATTGAAGTATTATATGAACTGAAGGATAAAGCAGAGTTTTTTATTGTTTCTCCTGCAGAGGTTATTGCACAAGGAATGCCTTATCGTAATATAACTGACAAGTTGCTGCATTTTGATAAAAAGTCATATATAGATATTGCTCAAGAATACTTTAATTATTACAACGCACAAGCTGGCCTATACCGTTCTGCTACTATTTCCGTTATTGATGCTGCAAAACTCCAACTTATAGCAGAAGAGACGAATATCATTTTAAATAGTTTCTCATCAATATATCCAGATTATAATAGGACCACACTTCAACGTATGGATTTTGACAGATACGGAAATCCATTGATAGCATTTGATATGTTAGATTTCTACGAACAGAATTTTACGCCTATTCAAATTCAAAATTTAAAATTAAAGATTTCAGACGCCGTTATATATAAAGCTAATACACCATCGTTCAACGGATATCGAATTCTTAAAAATTCTGGTCTTACCTGCTATGTACCTACGGATAAGAATGAAGGATATATACATGATTATTATAGAACTTTAGGTTGGTATCATGCCGCTGGTATTAAAAGACTATTCTAAGATAAAGAGAGGTCAGACCTCTCTTTATCGTTCTATCAATTTTATCTCGAAGAGTTTGCTCCACAGTTTACCAGTCACAAATAACCTTTTTTGTGCAGCATCGTATGCTATACCATTCAATTCATTATCTACAGGTTGACGCTCCTCGTTGTACATACCTACTAAATTTATTCTGCCTTCGACAGCCCCCGTCTGTGGATTGATGATGACAATGATCTCCTGACCATAAACATTCGCATACACTTTACCATCTATATACTCCAATTCGTTCAACATGTTGACTGGGCCATTCTCATCATATACTGCGATAGATCCTTCTTCAGCCCCAGACTTAGCATTCAAAAAATATAGGCGATGTGTACCGTCAGATTTGATGAGGCGTTGTCCATCATAGGTCAGCCCCCAGCCTTCCTTGCTCTCCCCATACGAAAAAGAACCTTTGCGAGTCAAACTTACCTTATCATAGAAGAATGCAGTATGCTCTTGCCATGTCAATACGACAAGCTGATCACCAACTATGGTCATACCTTCACCGAAATACTTATCTTCTAATGAAATAGATTTGAGCACCTTGCCTGTCTGTAGATCGACTTTACGTAAAGTCGATTCACCATAGCGCCCAGTAGACTCATAGAGTATACCGTCTGCATACTGAAGTCCTTGTGTGAATGCTTTAGTATCATGCGGAAACGTATTCACTACTTCGAATGCATAATTCTTCGCTGGAGGAGGAATCACAATGACATTGCTATAGGCAATATCTTCCTGCCCTCCGGCATATAATCTGGCCGATATCGAACGATCCCCAAAACCATATTTAGCCATATCAACTACTACGCTGCTCGTATCGCTTTTAGTTTCGATAACATTTCCATCTATTGAATAGACTACTGAATCTACCGCATCCGTAGGGAAATTCAACGATAAGCGCACAGATTCACCATACGCCACTCTTGCCCCCGAATCTGGAGATTTAAAAGCAAATTTATTTTTTTGAGATGTACAACTTGCTACACCTATAGCAAGCGCCAATGAAATTCCTAAAATTGGTTTTATAGTCATTTTAGTATATTAATTGCTCCAAAAAGCATCCTTTATCAATTCAATTTTATTTGATCCTGTATATACGGAGACGATGTCAAACCGTATATCACCATTATGCATATTGTTTTCGAGATACGCTTCAGCAGCTTGTATTAGATTTTGCTGTTTCTTACTATCTACAAATGTAGCCGCTTCACCATATAAGGTATTCTTGCGCGTCTTCACTTCAATAAAGCAAAGTACGTCTTTATCCATAGCAATGATATCCACTTCCCAGTGTCGATAACGCCAATTGACACGCAACAGTGTATAGTCATTCTGCTGTAGAAATAGCGCCGCTTGCTGCTCTCCTAATTTACCAGATTCCAAATGTTTAGCCATATATAGCTATTTGTTAGGTAAATATAAACATTATCACTACTTAATAATAGTATTGCCAAGTAATTGACCAAGTACTTTCTCGCCTTCTTTGAGCTTTTGGTACTTATGTAAGGTGATCTCCAGATCTTCTGCCGTTGTACAATGTTTTATCTCCTCGCGTACCTTGTGCAATTCTCGTTCAAACTTTCTTTTCTTTATACGATAGATGGCTTGTATAACTAGGTTTTTCAGGTGCTCTATCTCTTTAGTAACATAGATCTTTCGCTTATCGTCATTCCAATTCGGACTGACATCGTAGCGTGTCGCTATGCAATCTATAGCCAAGCTCGACACTTCTTCATCTTGCATCGATATGAAAAATTTAGCATCTGGAACTTCATAGTTTTCCGCTTGTCTCTTAAATTCTTCGACAATTCGTGCACTCACAGGATCCTCAAAAGCTACATCCTCGATACTACCCAATAGGTATGGAGCGACAGGAATATCGCCATCTCCCTCCCAAGTAACGAGCTCTTGCCCATAGTTTAATAATATTCGAATAATTTCGCGTTCTTGAAGAATTTCTGGTGTAATAACCTGAGGCTCTTTAGCTTCGACTGAGGCAGGCAAACCTGCGTCGGCACGCTCCTCCGCCGTCAGGAAGAAATCAGCTGGCGGCATATCTCCCTCTGGAGGTCCAAAGGATGATGACACATGGCGCTGCGCAGATTGTACAGCCTTTTTCTCTTGAGCTTTGGCTTTATTAATACGAATTTTATTAAGCTCAGTAAGCAATACGCGCTCCTCAATATCCAATAATGCTGAACACTGGCGAATAAAAACCGAAACCTTTATTTCATCAGGAATCAAAGCTATACTTTCGACTACTTCGCGGATGACGGTTGCACGCTTGATAGGGTCATATTTAGCATCACGAAGTAAAATATGTGTCTTGTAGAATATAAAATCTTCCTGATTGTTCGAGATATATTCTTTGAAAGCTGCCGAACCTACTTGCTTGTAATAAGAGTCAGGGTCATTACCATCTGGGAATAATAAGACTTTCACATTCAGGCCTTCCTCCAATAGCATATCCGTACCACGCAGTGAAGCTTTGATACCTGCCTCATCGCCATCATATAGAATGACCACATTCTTAGTGAATCGAGAAATTAACTTGATCTGTCCACTCGTCAGCGACGTACCCGAGGATGAAACCACATTCTCTACTCCAGCTTGATGCATAGCGATCACATCGGCGTAGCCCTCTACTAGATAGCAGAGATCAGCATCCATCATGGCTTTCTTAGCAAAATGCAATCCATATAGGACATCCGATTTGTGGTATATTTCAGATTCAGGAGAGTTCACATACTTCGGTACCGACTTCTCGGTCTTTAGCGTACGCCCTCCAAATCCAATAATTCGTCCTGTCAGATTGTGTATCGGAAAGATCACTCGACCACGAAATCGATCATACAATGTCTTGTCTTCACGCTCGATAGCGAGACCGATCTCAGTCAAATATGGGTTTTGAAAACCTGCCTTATTCGCCGCATCCACCAGAGCTGTCCACGATTCGGGAGAATATCCTAACTCAAATTTTTTGATGATATCTTCTCGGTAGCCGCGCTCCTTGAAGTAGGAGAGACCGATCGATCGACCAAAGTCTGTATCCCATAGTTGCTCTTTAAAAAATTTGCCCGTCCATTGACTCAATACGTACAGACTCTCCCGCTTATCTTGAGCAGCGAGCTGAGCTGGAGTACGTTCGACTTCTTCGATATTAATACCGTATTTATTAGCGAGATAACGTATCGCCTCTGGGTACGAGAATTTCTCGAGCTCCATCACAAACTTAAGAGAATCTCCACCTACACCACATCCAAAACATTTGTATATACCTTTGGATACTGATACGTGAAATGATGGTGTCTTTTCATTATGAAATGGACAATTACCGATGAGAGACGTACCTCTCTTCTTGAGATCGACAAATTCGCCTACTACCTCTTCAATACGAGCTGTATCGAGTACTTTATCTATGGTTTCCTTTTTTATCAATGCGTCGCGTACTTTAT
>JAZQRD010000130.1:0-8810 GCA_045629405.1 Sphingobacterium sp.
TTTGAATATAAGATCCTTTGCAAAAGATTACCAAAAATTACTAAAATTAAAAGCATCCTATATTGCTATAAGATGCTTTTCAAATATGCCATGCAATTAATAATCAAGATGGCTTTACCTTCCTTTTGGTCTATGTGAAATGAAGTGTGATTTCAATTTGTCCAAACCGATATCTTCTTCAGGCTTATCAATTTCATAAAGCCATACTTTCTCATTCAACATTTCTACACGTTCTTTAGAATTTATTAAATCCAACGGTCTTACACGAAAATCCTTACTAATTGGTTGTGACTGCACTTGAGCAGACCGTGCATGTCTTATAATTTGGATATGAAATGTTGGCCACTTCCCTACTGACGAAAAATTGGCTGTATATATTTGTGCATAATCATGTTTAGGAACAGCATTAGCAAAGACACCTATAGTTTTTGTTCCTGATAATTCCGATACAGAAACTAACAATTCATATGAAGTCTCATTAATTATATAAAATTTAGCTAATCCTTCTTTCTGCTCACCTGCTATACCTATAAAAATACCTTTAGCGATAAATGGTTGATTTGTATGCACTACTGTCTCCTCATAGTCGTCCTCTGGCATACGCATATTTCCATGTACTAAAGTCAACTTCGATCTAAGTACAGGTATTTCGAAACCTGTTTCATCGGTCACGCCTATAATATCATTTGCTTGTAAAGACGTGATATGCCCTTCAATGGGTTCGTCTACAAAACGTACTAAATCACCTATTTTAAAATTCATATAATTCTCTATTATCTACAATATCTAATAATTTGTCTATATCTTCCTTCGTATTGTACAAATGCAATCCAATACGAATTCCTGTACCACGCGGAAAGCATTTAATCCCTTGAGCCATCAACACGTTATAAGCCTTGAAAGGCAGTTGTACATTAATCAAGGCGGAACGTATACGACGACTTGCTATTTCTGGCAATAGAAGATTGCGTTTTTCAAAAGCTTCATAAGCGTGGTTTACTAATTCGTCGATATGGCATTTTACATTCTCCAATCCAATTTCTGACAAGAAATGAACAGTCTGCAGCAAAGTACCTTGACTCAAGGTATCTTGATGACCTGGCTCAAAAAAGCTATCAAGAATACTCTTAGTAGACCACATCGCTTCTACAGGTCTAGGACCAGCTTGCGCATCCTTGTATAAGATTCTTTTTAAATCATCAGATAGCATCACATATGCATTACCAAATCCAGACATTAGCCATTTGTACCCCGATCCTGCTACCACATCAAAACCAGAAGCTAAAAAATCAAAAGGTTCAGTTCCTAAATACTGAGTCGAATCTCCTATGACGATAAGGTCTGGGTATTGCATCTTAAGTGACTTGATAAAATCTAAATCAATTTTAAGGCCTGATATGTATTGAACAATGCTTAATACTAGAACGTCAATATTCTTATCTTCAATTGTTTTACTAATATTATCTTCCACATGTTCATCTACTGGGATAATTTCATGGTTGAAGCTTCGAGAGATAACGGGATAATTTAAAGATGGATAGTCATCTTCTAGTATAGCAATACGTAAATTTGAGGGAAGACCAGAAAGTATAGTATGCATACCAAAAGAAAAATTTGGTAAGAGATATGTGTTCTCAAATCTAGAGTTAAATAATGCAGCAAAACTGCGCTTAATCTCAGCAATTATTTGTGGTTGTTGGTCACGAAGATGACCATTAGGATCAAAAAATACCTTTTCCCATTCGCTTCTCCAAGCATAATGCATCTTAGGCATAAGCCCATTACCAGGTGTATTCAGGTATGTAATATTAGCTGGTATATCGAAATAATGTTTGAAGTCCATGTTTAACGTAATTCTGCTTCTCTAAAATACTATAAAAAGCTTTAGCATCAATTAATTTTGCTCCCAAAGTTTCTAAATGCTCAGAATAGATCTGACAATCGACCAAATCTAATTCAAAGTTCTGTATTAAATAAATCAGAGCTGCTTTAGAAGCATTCGACACTTTGGAAAACATACTCTCTCCACAAAATACTTTTCCGACAAGGACACCGTATAATCCACCTACCAACTCATCATTTTGCCATACTTCTACACTATTGGCAAATCCCAATTTATGCAATTCGATATACGCTTTACGCATATCATCTACTATCCAAGTACCCTCCTGATCTGTCCTAACAATCTGTGCACAATTACTAATTACTTGTTCAAACGATTGGTTAATTGTAAATCTAAATTGACCTTTACGCAGTACTTGACACATAGACTTGCTGATCTTTAAATCAGTAGGTTCGATTATAAATCGCTCCGGCGGTGCGTACCATAAGATAGGTGTATCTTCAGAATACCAAGGGAAAATCCCTAATTGGTAGGCGAACAAAAGTCGATCTATAGATAGATCTCCACCCACTCCAAGTAATCCATCCTCCTCTGCTAATAATGGATCAGGAAACGCTATATCTTCTTCTATACGAAATATCATAATAAAAAAGCCAGATTAACTAATCTGGCTGTCTTGTTTCTTTGCTTATTTCATCAAAAATTTTATCCATATGCTCTACATATTCATTTGTATCGTCTAGGAAAAATTCTAATTGAGGAATAATGCGTACTTGATTCTTAATACGTTCACCAAGTTTATAACGAATTTCATTGGTTTTAGTAATTACTGTAGCTAAATCCTCTTTAGCAGTTTTTGTATTCAAGAAGCTTAGGTATACACGCGCAATAGCTAAATCTGGCGTTACTCTCACTTTCGTAACAGTAATAAATGCACCTGGAGCCCAAGTACTCGTACCACGCTGAAAAAGCTCAGCTAGGTCTTGTTGTAATACTCCTGCGAAACGTTGTTGTCTTTTACTCTCCGTACCCATATTATGTTCAATTTAAGAATTGATCATGCGAGAAAATCCACACATGTTTACAAATATAAAAAAAGTCTATTGGATAAAGTAGTAGACAGAAAAAAGACTTGTCACAGGCCCGGACAAGTCTTATCAATAATTTAGATTTACAATTGGATAGAGAATTTCTTGGAAGTTTTAAGACTATACAGTCTATCATCATTCAGTTGTTTATAGGGTGGTTACAAAACGTAAGTTGACACTCACGTTTATATAATTTTCATCTCCCTTTGCTTCACAAACATAAGCAGATAATTAACTAAATGAAAATTATATTTTAAAAAATAGTAAGGACTTACTTTTTTATTGTGTTTAAAGTGTTTTTAACTGTCTTTTAATATATTTTAATTATTATTTGATAAAAAATTTCGCCCATTTCCATATTCATTAGCATACAC
The DNA here is from genome assembly GCA_045629405.1 of Sphingobacterium sp. Classification (GTDB taxonomy): domain Bacteria; phylum Bacteroidota; class Bacteroidia; order Sphingobacteriales; family Sphingobacteriaceae; genus Sphingobacterium. The sequence continues at coordinate 3,306 of JAZQRD010000130.1, forward strand.
TTTAATCAATACACCTACAGAAGATAAAATTAAGGGTCCAAAAATCAATCCTAACATACCGAACATGTTTAGTCCTAGTAAAACACCAAACACCGTGATCAATGGAGGTACATTACCCAGCGTTTTTAATATAGTAAATCGTAGAATATTATCTATTCCGCCCACTAACAGAAAACAATATATAAATAAACCAATACCATTAGCCGTATTACCAGATGCTAGTACCAATATCGTCAATGGTACGTATATTGTCATCGTACCTAACACAGGAACCAAAGATGCTACACCAGTTAAGATTCCTAAAAGCACAAAATTCTCTACGCCAAATATGTAATAGCCTAACATAGCAACTAATCCTTGACAAAAACCCAAAATAGGAATACCAATAGCATTCGATCTTACCATTAGGTTGACCTCAGTCCAAATCTCACGTTTACTAGTGAGTGAAAATGGCATAGCACGATAGATATAATTTTCCATTCGATGATTATGTACTTGCATGAAATACAGAATAAAAAATGCAGCAACTAAGTTGATCCCCACCTCTACCACTGAATTAAGAATATTTGGTATGTATTTCGTCAAGCTTTGAAGTGTATTCAACAATGCTTCATCAGACATATCTATCTCACGCAGTAGCGGTTTATCTTTCATGTACTCTTTGATAAGATTAAACTGCTGCATGATGTCTACAGTATTTGACAGTACCTGCGAGATTTGTTTAACAAGATAATCGATAATCCCCCACATAGGTAATACTATAAATATCACTGATACTAATATGTATCCTACACTAACCAAGGATTTATTGTATCGTTTTACATCCGTTAGATAACGATAGCTATTACGGAACAATAAGTATAAAGTTATAGCGCCTAGAAAGCCTGGTAAATAATACATCAAATTTTTGAAAACCAATACGCATATCAATATGATGATCAATATCAACATGATTTGATTGATTGATGTATTGTGAATTTGTTTACGCATAGAGTTCACTAATTTATAGATTTAACTTTTCTTACACTTATCACCATCATAATAGCTCCTAAAAGTAGAACAGCCCAACCCCATTGCAGATGTAGTGTTTTGCTAAGCAAATTGTCTGCGAACTTAAAACCAAAAAAATTATTAATCTTGAAGTATACCGCAACTATAGCTAATATACACCATCCAAAGAATATAAAAGAGGAAATGCGGTACCATTTGACACTTCTCAGGAAGAACAATAAAACGCATAGAGCGATCAAACCAATCGTCACCAAAAATAACCCAGTATCCGTATCAAACATATTCCACTTACCAACAATTGGAACTTTAATAAATGGGCAAAATACAGTTGATAATGATGCTATCAGCGCACCAAGTATTGCCATGGGTTTATTCAGAATGTGCATATTTCTTTGACTTAATGATTTATTAATATAAATTTATTCTATTAGATTAATCAAAGTTATTTATATTCATCCGTAAAATAACTGAGCTAACTCATATTCTTTATCCATTCCAATGTCATAATACATCTCCATATTTAGTGAAATAAACGCACTAAATAACGTATAACACTAAACATCAGTAATTTAAATTAAGAACACTTCTATTTATACACATTCTAAATTAGTTGCTTTTACACATTTTTGACAGAATAAATAAGGTTTTAGTCTAAATTTGTCGCAGTTAAAGGAGCTAGAAAAGGAAAGCCTTGAAGAATTTAAAAGTTATTGCGTTCACCCACAAACATGTTGACCTAAAAGATTTGGGCAATTTGGTTATTTGTAATGAAGAATTAGATTCTAGATTAATCAATCTAAAGAATAGTTTGGATATTCCAGAGATCTTCTACATTGCTACATGTAACCGTGTGGAATTTGTATTCTATGGGGCACATGAATTAACAGATGATTTCATCGCTGAATTTTTGCAAAAGATGAACTTCTGTGTTCCCGCAGATAGACTTCATAACTACTTAAGCCAAGTGACTCGTTATGCAGGCATGGAAGCATTGAATCATCTCTTCCGTATGTCATGTTCACTAGAGAGTCTTGTCGTTGGTGAAAAAGAAATTCTAGCTCAAGTTCGTCGTGCCTACGAAAAATGTCGTGAAGCTGGCTTTACAGGAGACTTCTTACGTCTAATGATGGATCGCCTAGTAAAGACTGCTAAAGAAGTGTATACATATACACATATCTCACGCAACCCGATCTCTGTTGTTTCTTTAGCATACCGCAAATTAAGAGAAATTAAACTTGCTGAAAATCCAAGAATTTTAGTAATTGGATCAGGTGAGACTAATCAAAATTTAGCGAAATATCTTAAAAAGCATAAGCACTCGAACTTCGTTGTATTCAACCGTACAGTTGAGAATGCGAAAGCCTTAGCTACCGAATTGAACTGTCAAGCCTATCCATTAGCTGAATTAGTTAATTATAAAGAGGGTTTTGATATTATGATCACTTGTACAGGTGCATCAACGTCAATTATCAATAACGAATTATATCAACAATTATTAAACGGAGAGACAGATCGCAAAGTAATCGTAGATCTAGCTATTCCTAATGATATCGATGCCGATGTATTGGCAAATAACCCAATCCAGTATATCGAAGTTAGCGGCTTGCAAGCTATCGCTGAACGCAATCTACAAGAACGCTACAATGAATTAGTAAACGCTGAGAAAATTATCAAAGATAATATCAAAGAATTCATGCCTATTATCAAACAACGCCGTGTAGAAGTTGCTATGCGTCAAGTACCTGATAAGATTAAGGAGATTCGTGACTTAGCAATGAATGAAGTATTTGCGCAAGATGTTAATAATCTTGATCCCCAAGCGCGTGAAGTACTAGAAAAAGTGATCAACTATATGGAGAAAAAATATATAAAAGTTCCTATGGTAATGGCAAAAGAAATTCTAGTAAAAAATACAGAATTCGAAAATAATTAATCTTCGAAAAAATCTTCTTAAAAGATACTTTATTCTGACATATTACGCTCAGAATATTGTTCTATTTGGCTAAATTTGCAATTATATTTTCATAACGTAAATCAGTCATTGTGAACAGAAAATTAATTATTGGTACCAGAGGAAGCCAATTAGCTTTATGGCAAGCTAATTTTGTAAAAGATAGATTAGCTGAAATCGGCATTCAAGCTGAACTAAAAATTATTAAAACGCAAGGTGATATTATTCAACACCTTCGTTTAGATAAATTAGAAGGTAAAGGTTTTTTTACTAAAGAGTTAGAAGAAGAATTATTATCATCACAGATTGACTTAGCTGTTCACTCACACAAAGATTTACCAACCGTTAACCCTCCTGGGTTGATTATCGCTGCAGTTTCCGAACGTGAGGATCCTTCAGAAGTTATTATCATTCATAAAGATTGTGTTGATATCAAAAAAAGATTATCACTGAAACACAATGCTTCAGTAGGAACTTCGTCTAATCGTCGTAAAGCACAATTATTATCAATTCGTCCAGATTTAGAATTCACTGATCTTCGTGGCAACTTACAGACACGTATTCAAAAATTACGTGATGAGAAGTATGATGCTATCGTCCTTGCTAAGGCTGGTGTATCTCGTATTGAAATGGATCTTAGTGATTTCCATATTGAGGAAGTAGCTCCAGTAGAAGTAGTTCCTGCTCCTGCTCAAGGTGTACTAGCTATCCAAATACGTGAGACAGATCAAGAATTATTCACAATATTACAACAAATTAATTGTGAGGCTGTAGCAAAGACAATTGCTGTAGAGCGTAAAGTGTTGAATATGTTTGACGCAGGATGTCATGCGCCCCTTGGTTGTTACTGTCGTGAACGTGACGGGAAGTTTGAGTCATGGACTTCAATTGCTGATGATAACGAAGATTTTCCTGACCGTATATATATGCAAGCTGATACTACCGAAGGTATGGCACAGCGTATTTTTGAAAAATACAAAAAAGACAGAAAATTACCAGCTACTGTATTTATTTCACGTGACTTAGACGAACATTCATATTTAGCGAAATGGTTGAATAAGCATAAAATTGAAGTCGATGCTCGTTCATTGATCAAGATATACCCAACTATTAATACATTAGACTCATTCATATTAAAGAAAGCAGATTGGATATTCTTTAATAGTAAGAATGCTATTGAGCACTTCTTTAAATTAGAACCAGTTCTTTTAAAGAAAACTAAAATTGCTGTATTAGGAAGAGGATCAGAATCTACTCTACGTAAATTTGGCCGTACAGCAGATTTTTCGGGCGATGACTTAGGTATCAGCACAGAAGAAATTGCACAAAAATTTGCAGAAATAGTAGAAGGTCAAACAGTATTGATTCCTCGTGCTAAAGACTCTTTACAAAGTATTCAAAAGGCATTGAAAGAATCTACTCAGGTAATTGATATGCCTATTTATGAAACGGTATTAGAAGAGCAAGTCGATAAAACTAATGCTGAGGTATTGATTTTTACTAGTCCAAGTAATGTAGAAGCTTACTTTAAAGAAAACTTAGCTGATCCAGATCAAAAAATTATTTGTATCGGATATTCTACTGCAAAGGTGATCGCTGATATGGGATTAAGCTACACACTACCATTCTCACCTGATGAGATGGGCTTATCTGAAGCAATTTTTGGATTAGATTACTAATCTTATCGATCAATAAAACATTAACGGATAGAATATCTTCGATTTAAATATTCTATCCGTTCTAAATACAACGAAATGTTACAACGTCCTAGAAGAAATAGAAAATCAGCTGTCATTCGTGACATGATTCAAGAGACGCATTTATCAGCCTCTAACCTTATTTTTCCATTATTCATTATAGATGGAGAGAATAAGAAAGAGGAAGTAAAGTCTATGCCGGATATTTACCGTTATTCAATCGACCAATTACTTATTGAAGTAGAAAGTTGTATGAATTTAGGTTTAAAGGCATTCGATTTATTTCCTTCAATAGATGAATCATTAAAAGATAAATACGCTACAGAAAGTTATAGAGAAGGTTCTTTGTATTTACGTGCAATTGAAGCCGTTAAGACAAAATTCCCTGATGCTTGTGTTATTACAGACGTAGCTATGGACCCATACAGCTCTGATGGCCATGATGGTATCGTAGAAAATGGCGAAATCCTAAACGATGAGACACTAGAAGTATTAGGGAAAATGGCCTTGGCACATGCTAAAGCTGGTGCAGATATTATAGCTCCTTCTGACATGATGGATGGTCGCATTGGTTACTTACGCCAAATATTAGATGCTCATGGATATACAAATGTATCTTTGATGTCTTATACTGCTAAATATGCATCAGCCTACTACGGTCCTTTCCGTGATGCATTGGGATCAGCTCCTAAAAAAGGTGATAAAAAAACTTATCAAATGAACCCTGCAAACAGCAGAGAAGCTTTAATTGAAGCTCAACTAGATGCTGAAGAAGGTGCAGACTTTTTGATGGTAAAACCAGGACTTCCTTACTTAGATATCATTAAATTATTGAACGATAATTTT
>JAZQRD010000131.1:0-1923 GCA_045629405.1 Sphingobacterium sp.
AATAAAGATCTTCCGACTAATCATAATAAAAATGTCGTAGAGAAAGAGCACAAAATCTACTATGCGAATAATTTGTCTATCTATAATAACCAAAAAACGTTAAAGGTAGATTTAAACAACTTGAAAGAAGGTAAATATAAACTGTATTATTTTGTCCCTGTAGTTTCTGAGGTGTACAATGATCCGTATTATACTTTTCAATTTTCAAATAAGCGTGTAGAAGTAGATTTAATGGAACATGTGAATAGTTGGCTACTCTTAGGTCAATTAGACATTAAATCATCACAAAATACATCATTAACAATATCGGTCGATTCGAATATAGCTTTTGATGCAATACAACTTGTGCCGATAGAAGAATAGCAACTTTATTCAACACTAACTAATAATGAAAGTATTTAAGGCTAATTGCTCATTTACAATGGCAATTAGCTTTAATTACTAAGCAGAGATAAATGAGCCTATTGACTATGTAATTTACCTAACCTAAATTTAAAATTCTTAAAACCTTATATTATGAAAATTAATCATTTTTTTAAACGGGGAGTTTGCTATGATGATTATGGTCAACCAACCAAAAAATTGGTAAGACATGGACGTGCATATTTACTTCCATTAGTTCTACTATTATCCACCCAACCAATTTTAGCTTTTGAAATGGCGGTTACTGAGAACGGTAATGCACATTTTTCTAATACTGATATTCAAAACAGTATTACAGGGCGTATCGTCGGGACGGATGGACAGCCTTTAGCAGGGGTTACAGTACATATATCTCCAGCAAATATCAAATCTTCAACAGATGGTAATGGTCGCTTCACTGTGAATGTTAACAATTTGACAAGTGGAAGTCAGCTTATTGTCTCTGGAGTTGGTTATATTGAACAGCGCATCAATATTAGTAGTAAGCGTGATTTTCAAATCACATTAGTGAGTGAAGAATCTTCTTTAGAAGAGGTAGTTGTTGTGGGGTATGGTACACAGAAAAAAGTCAACCTCACAGGATCGGTTGATGTTGTTTCGGGCGAAGCGCTAGCTAATCGTCCAGCAACGAATATTTCTGATCTTATTAAAGGAACATCACCGAACATGAACATCAACATGGGGATGCGAGGTGGCGAACCAGGTGCTGCTTCTAGCTGGAATATTCGTGGTGTAGGATCAATCAATGGAAATTCTTCTCCGTTAATTCTAGTTGATGGGGTAGAAATGGACATTAATGCACTAGATCCTGAATCTGTTGAAAGTGTGTCCATTTTGAAAGATGCTTCTTCTTCAGCTGTTTATGGATCAAGAGCACCATTTGGTGTAGTCTTGATTACTACCAAAAAAGGTAAAAAGAATGAAGGTGTTCAAGTCAATTATACGGATAACTTCTCATTCTCAAAACCAATTGGTCTACCAAGTTTTATAGACTCATATACGTGGGCTACTGCCTATAACCAAGCAGCGGCAAATGCTGGACAGAATCCAATATATAGTGATGAGCAAATGCAACGTATTAAAGGATATTTGGATGGTACATTTGAGTACGAATATGATCCTAATAATCCTATTGCTAACGTTTTCCATGGTCGTCGTAATGGTAATGCAAATTATGATTGGCCACATGTATTGATGGGTAATAATGCATTAAGTCAAAAGCATAATCTAAGCGTAACAGGGGGAGGAGATAAGACTCAATATTATTTATCTGGAGGATATAATGATCAGCAAGGTGCTTACGCATTTGGTTATGATTATATGAAGAGATATAATATCCTGTCAAATCTAACAACTCAAGTTACAGATTGGTTTAAGATCAATAGCAGTATCAAGTATGCACACACGAAAACAGATTTCCCATTAGGGGAGACGACTGTTGGTCGTGAACACACATTCAGAGAAATGTTGACTTTTGCGCCGATGATGCCTTATTATAAC
>JAZQRD010000132.1:0-7208 GCA_045629405.1 Sphingobacterium sp.
TTTTCATCAGAAATTTTCATTCGATCAGATCGCTTCACTTGTGTGTAAGCAGACAATGAAAAAATAAGAAAATACAACAAAACAAGATTGCGCATAAAAAAATAGATTTTAAGCAAAGGTAGATTATTTTTCGAATAATAAAGAAGCTTGTAAAAACAAAAAAGGACGCCTATGGCGTCCTTTTTTTATTAATGAAAATACTAGTTAGAATAACCAGGATTTTGTTGACCTCTAATTATTGAATTAGAATTTAATTCAGAAGTAGGAATAGGTAATGTCAATCTATGATCTGTAACAGGTAATCCATCTTGAGTACCATTTATCAAAGCATCTTTATAATAACGTTGGAAACCAGGTGAACCTGCTTTTGCGCCTAAACGTTTCATATCTAAATAACGGTGACCTTCGAATGCAAACTCAACTTTTCTTTCATCAAGAATAGCTTTCCAAGCAGACTGTGCATTAGTTACAGGAACTCTAACAGCTTGAGAACGGTTAAGAGATCTATTAACTCTTAAGAAATAAATAATCGCTTCAACAGAGTCTCCGTTTTGTCCTTCTGTGTAGATAGCTGAATTTGTTGTTGCAGTAGCAGCAAACCTACCTTCAGCAGCTCTAGCCTCAGCCATTGCTAAATATATATCTGCAGAACGTAATATCGGAATATTATTTTGTAAAGCTAAACTTTCATTTCTTTTACCTTTATACTTTCCAATAAACAATTTATCTTTCGCTACATACTCAGCTTGTGGTAAATTTTCATAATTAGCTACAGCAAAAGAACCTCTATATTGAGGGCTTGCTGGATCAGAAATAGCACCTTGCTGATTTAAATATAACACATTAACAGAATAACGAACATCGTTTCTTGTAACATTAACTTGTTTATTGATGTTTTCAGGGTCAAGTTCGTCTAATGAATTATATAAAGAACGTCCCATTTCGTAGAAAGGAGAACCGTTACTACCTACAGAAGCAGAATACCAAGCAGCAGCAACAGAAGCATTACCTCTTACACGTTGTAACTGAAAAATAACTTCTTTACCAATATCGGTCACATTATCAAAATATTGAACAAATTCTGTAGCGTTACCAATTTTATTTTTCGGATCAGCAAGAACAGCATTAGCTGAGGTAATTACTTTATCGTATTCACCAACCATCGCATATAATTTTGTTCTAATTCCATCAATCAGACCTTGAGTAACATAAATATTAGTTGTCCACGCTTGTGAATTTACTTCCTCGGCATCAGATAAATCCTTTAAAATAAAAGTTTTAATTTCCTCAACAGTAGAACGTCCAATAATTTTTGAATAATCATCTGTTTGTAAAAAATCTAACTTCATTATAGATAATCCTGAAGGATTAGTATAATCTGGTGTAAAATAAGCAAACAATTTATAATTAGAGTAAGCTCGTAAAACTAATAATTCAGCTTTCGATTTATTTAAAGCAGCTAAATCAGCTGTACTTGGAGATTGACTTATTAGCTCGTCTATAGAATTTAATATTCTATTTACTTGATTAACTATACTATAATACCCTCCCCATGTTGAAGTAGCAAATGAGTTTCCAGGTTGCATAAAGAAACCGTATTCTCCAGAAATTAAACCTTGGCCACCATTAGCAATACCAATAGCCACTTCATCTGTAAAAACTGAATTAAATTCAATTTCAGATTCACCTGGTAAAAGAGCATAAATTCCAAGTACACCACGTTGAATATCCTTAGGTGTTCTATAAATTTCGGCTGGATTTGATACCTGTCCTGGTTGCTCAATGTCAATAGCATCATTACAAGATGAAAACAATCCTGCTAATGCTATCATTAATATTATTGATTTTTTCTTCATAATTAATTAATTTAGAATTGTACCTCTACACCGAAAGAAATAGTTTTTGGAGTAGGATATTGTGCTTGATCGTTTGGTCTGTTACTTTCTGCATCAAAACCTTTCCATTTTGTCCAAGTTAATAAATTTTCTGCTTGTGCATAGACTCTTAAACTAGATAACTTTAATGGCGCTAAGTTCTTAGCTGGGAAATTATATCCAACTGTTACATAACGTAAACGAACATAAGAAGCATCTTGTATAAAACGATCTGAATTATTTTCATAGAAACCATTACTAGCCATTAATCCAGGTATTTTAGTATTTCTATTATCTGTAGTCCAAGCATTATACAATTCTTTAGATTTATTAAATGTTGTGATATCATCTGTATCTAAGAAACCTGAATAATCGTAATCAAATCTATATGCTTTTAAAGCATATGAGAATTGAGTAGTAACAAAAAATCCTTTATAATCAAAATCAAAACCAAAACCTCCTTGATAAACTGGAATTGAAGACTTGTTTGTATATCTTCTATCTTCGTCTGTTGGCATTTCAGTTGGATTTCCATTTTTATCCATAAATAAAAGGTTACCGTTCTCTGGGTTAGCTCCAATATAAGGTACTAAATAATATTGACCATACATATCACCTTCTCTCATCGTTGTTAAACCACCATTCCAAACAATTCCAGAATCGCCAGGCAATTTAACAATTTGATTTTTATTGTAAGAACCATTAGCTGTTAAGGTTAATTTTACATTATCTGTTTTAATAACATCTCCTGCAATAATTAACTCAACCCCTCTATTTCTCATACTTCCAACATTAGCTAATAAACCAGTAGTACCATTTATAGCTGAGATTGGTTTTGTTTGATATAAATCCTTAGTAGTTTTTTGATATACATCTAAAGACCCACGTAATCTATTTTCCCAAAAACCAAAATCAAGACCTATATTAGCTTGTTCAATTGTTTCCCATTTTAAATCTGGATTTGACAATTGTGTTAAACCTAATGAAGGTTGATTATCATAACCTGAACCAACACCATATAATGTTCTATAAAGATTTGCAGCTCCAAATAATCCCGATCCAGTAATATCTTGGTTACCGGCAGTACCGTAAGAACCTCTTAATTTAAGTTCAGATACTACTTCACTATTAGCTAAGAAATTTTCGTTACTAATATTCCAACGTGCAGAAACTGAATAAAAAGTTCCCCAACGATTAGAGTTAGCAAATCTGAAAGAAGCATCGCGTCTAACTGTTACTCCAACACCATATTTTGAATCGTAATCATAATCAACACTTCCAAAATACGAGAATAAACCAGATGATTGTTTGCTTCCAGAAATTGATGGAACATAAAACTCATTATCTTCACTATAAGGAACCCATCCTGTACCAGAACCAGGTGCAGAAAAATAATAATCTAAACCGTTCTGAGTTAATCCATTTGATTTAAAATGAGCCTTTAAATACTCTAAATAAACACCAGCATTTAAGTTATGCTTTCCAAATGATTCAGCCCATTTTAAATATGATGTAGAATTAACAGCAAAAGTTTGTTGATAAACTTCACTAGTATAACCATCATAATCTTGACCTGTAATATCAGACGCAAAATAAATAGAATTAAAAGATCTTGGGTCATCGTATGCTGTTTGGTTAATAGTAGTATAATCAATACCCAAACTTGTACCTGCAGTTAAATTATCTAAAAGTTTGTAGCTTATATTAGCCTGTGCAATCATTTTAAACTCATCTTGCTGATATTTAAAATATTTCATTTTATCCATAAGCATCAATGGTGTTAAATCTAACCCACCTGTACCGTTATTAAACATATCAACCAACCCTTTTCCTGTACCAGGATAATCCTCAGGTGTAATATAAGGCAGTCCTTGTAAAGCACCTAGCACATAATTTTGATTAACTCCACCAGTTCCTAAACTAGAAGCTAATCTAGATTTAGAATAATTTGCTGTTAAATTAGTACCATAATTTAATCTTCCATCTTTACTTTTCCCATTTAAATTATTTCTGAAATTGAAACGCTTTAAATCTGTGTTTTTCAAAATACCTTCTTGATCTGTGTACCCAATAGAAGTAAATGAGCTTAAAGTCTTAGAACCAGAATTAAAAGATAATGTATGACTTTGAGTAATAGCTGGTCTAAAGAAATAATCTAACCAATCTTGATTTGGCGCATTATTAATTTGATTATTTGACCAATTTCTACCTTTTGCTCCTGCAGTCTGTTGGTAAACACTTTTTTCAAATGCTCTCAATTCTTTACCATTCATTGCATCATAATTATTTTTCTGCAAAGTACTAACACCTGTGTTACCTACATACTTAATTACTAAATCTTGGTCAAAACTTCCTCCTTTAGTAGTTACAACAATAACACCATTTGCCCCTCTATTTCCATAGATTGAAGTTGCTCCTGCATCTTTTAACACAGTAATATTTTCAATATCATTAGGATTGATACTTCTAAAATTTGCAGAACCCATAGGAACTCCATCAATTACAAATAAAGGTTCTACATTTCCGTTAATAGATCCTATTCCTCTTAGGATAACGGTTGTATTACTAGACCCAGGTTGACCTGAACCTGTACTAATGTTTAACCCAGGAACCTGAGCTTGCAACGTTTGTACAAACGAAGCATTTGGACGCCCTTCAATAGTTTTTGATGTTACTGTTGAAGCAGCAATATTAGATTTAGGCTTAGAAGTTGTTCTATAAACATCAATTACTAAATCCTCTAAATCTTCGAATCCTTCTTCAACTAAGGCAAAATTAAGAACATTCGATGCTCCAACAGTCGCTTTAGCTGATTTGAATCCTACAAAATGCACTACAAGTCTTTCTCCTTGAGCCGCATTGATAGAATATTTCCCATTATCATCAGTATCAACACCTCTAGTTGTACCCTCTACTAAAATAGTAGCACCTGAAATAGGATCACCATAGTTTTTTGAAGTTACTACTCCTGTTACAACTTTAGTTTGCGCAAACGAAAACTGAAAAGTTAAAACAGTTAATAGTAACAAAATCCAAGTAAACTTTGACTTCATATAAAATTATTTTGAATTAGTTATGGAACAAAACTAGCGTTTTTTTAGTAGATAACAAATTTTTAACACATAAATTACGACGTAAGTTTAATTTAATCCATAAAAAAAGATTGTCAAATTTGACAATCTTTTAAATTAAATAACATTTTATTACTTTATTACAATTTTTCTTGTATCCATAGCACCGTCTTTTGACACTTTTACAAGATAAACTCCGGTGTTAAAATTTGAAACATCAATAGCAGCTTCATTGTTCATATTAAACAAATCTGTACTAGCATAAACACGTTTCCCAAGCATATCAAAAATTTCAACCTTAGCATTCTCTATAGTTGATAAATCCGCAGAAATATTCAAAACATCTTTAGCTGGATTTGGATACAATTTCATATCCTGAAAAACTACATTATCTGAAGAAGCAGTATTTCCAGAACCAATAACCCCTCCAGAAACAATCAATGTAAACTTTTGATTACCTCCTGTCAAAGTCCCCTTGTGCGTTACTTTTATTTTATAAGTACCTGCCTCAGCCAGGCCATCAAAATCATTATAATAGTGAATTTTTTCAATTGGATCTACATTATTATCAGCCTTTACGTTATATAAATTAGTCCAACTTTTATTTAAAGCATATGGCAAAGCAGGATTAAGCATTGCCGTATCACCAGGAAGATAAACCCTTAAATCTAAATCGTTAATCAATAAAGATTCTGAAGAATCCGTAACATTAACTACATTAGAAGGCAAATCTGTCCAAGCTATAGTTGCTTTCAATTGCTCTGTACCATCAATAGTAACATCCAGTACATATTCTTGTCCATTAACTAATTCTAACTCTTTAAAAACAGCGGTAGGATTATCTTTATAAGCATCTTGCAAAATTTTAGCACCACCTTCAGCATTTATAACCCCCCATCCAAATCTAGGATTAGGTCCCGGCTCCGAAATTAAAACCTGATTAGAACCTCTTAATTTATAAGCACCTGCGTCACTAGCAGTATGAGCCATCAAAGCTTTTACTGAAGCCGCTCTCATGTTTTCAATCCCTTCAAACACGTTCAACTCCTTAAAGTATTGTTGCCACAACGCAAAAACAGCTGTAACTGATGGAGCAGCCATAGAAGTACCATTTTTAAAACCATACTTATTTACAGAAGTGGCTACTGGCATTTCAGATGAATACACATCTACACCCTTTGCAGAAATATCTGGTTTAATTCTAAAATCATCTGTTGGCCCCCATTGACTAAAAGTTGACATTACAGCACTACTTGAACCAGTATAATCAGTAAAACCTTCTATAGCAGCAACAACAACAGCATTTTTAGCAACAGCATCAAAAGCCATCAAATCATAACCTCCTTTTAACGGATTTAACAAGGTAGAAGTCCCATTAACACCACTTCTATCATTTCCTGCTGCATAAACCGGTAAATAGTTTGAAGCCGTACTCGTCACTTGATCAACAGCACGTGCTTCTGCTGTATATTGCCCAAAAATACTAGGATTACTAACAAAGCTTGAAAGATCTGCTCCGTATGAATGATTTGACACTAACAAACTTTGAGCTGCTTGAGCAGCCATTTCTGCGATATCGTTTGTCCATGTATTAGCCCACAAATATCCCTGAAAAGCAATACCTCTTGCATCCATATTATTCAATCCACTTCCAATCATAGTACCAGCAACATGGGTTGCATGATCTACACCATCCTGCCCAGCGTTAGTAGTACCATTAATACCGTCTTTATTTGTAACTCTAGATATTCCTAAATTTTGATGTGACGCCTGAGGGTGCCCACCATCCCATATACCTATATTCATACCTTGCCCTTGAATATTTATACCCAAAGAGCCTCCATTATATAAATGCTGACTTCTTGCTGTTTGAACAGAACTTTTTGTAGGCGTATTATTATTAGTTTTATAATATAAAAGTTGGCCTGTCTCTTCATTAATCCCCTTTAATGAAAAGTAGTTACCGTTTTCATATACACCTTCAATCGGTAGTCCATTTTCTTTTGCAAAAGTAAGTGCTTTAGCGTAATTAATTTGAAACTTATCATTTAATTCTTTTGATAATTTGTTTAGATAATTCAAATCATAATCTTTAATAATCTTTTTTCTCCCTTCTTCATCTTGAGAATATCCTTTAACAGATAATGCCCCAATTAAAGCAAAGAAAAATAGTTTAGATAATTTACACTTCATAATTTATAGATTTATTTTGTTAGATTTATTTTAAATTAGATAGTTACCAAAGTTATAAAAAAAAATTACA
>JAZQRD010000133.1:0-5055 GCA_045629405.1 Sphingobacterium sp.
ATCCTTGATCAATTCTGCTGTTGAGGAAATTAATAAAATCAAGGAAAATGGGCCTTCAAAAGTTGATTTGGATAAATTTGTTATTGAGCAAAAGCGCCAATTAGAATTACAACTTAAGGAAAATGGTTTCTGGTTAGGACAAATTTCTAATTCGTTTGCAAACGATGAAGATCCGACCTATATACTTCGTTATTTAGAAGAGTTGGATAAGATTACTGTTGATTCTATCAAAGAAGTAGCTAACAAATATTTGCAATCTGATAGATTATTCAAATTTATTTTACTTCCAGAATAAATTGTTTTATAACCGTGGTATCTATCCATATGAAGCGGTTGTTTGTTAGCACAAACAACCGCTTTTTTATTTGTTAAATCTTTGGTAGATATGTCTGACATGCTCTTGGTCTCGTTCTCCTTCTCGGATAGCTTGCTGTCTGGAAGCCTGATCTATAATTCGTTTTTCATTCTGTCTAGTTTTCCATATATTAATAATCCCAAAGCGACCAACGTTGGTATTCGGTAATCCTAACAAATCACATGAATAATTGCCTAATAAATACCTATTATAATACAGATGAACTTCCTTCATCATCATTCGCATCATTTGATGTGTCGGATATCTAGCTTGAATAGGTTCTTCCATGAGAGCTCTTGCTAGTGATTGACTATCGCTATCTCCTTCCCGTTGAGTCATGGTCCAATAGTATAATGATTCGATGGCTTGATGTTCGTTATCTGGTAGAAGATGAAGTGGTATACCTAACAAATAACCAATATATTTCCAAAAATGTATGATTCCAGCTACTTCCTCATCTGACGGAATAATTCCGATTTTTCTAAGACCGGTTACAAATACTATAGAAAATCCTAAATTTGTAGCGAGCATATCCCAATTATTTATCGGTAAGCCCCATTTTTTATCATCCCAATCGGTGTTTAGTAAAATATTTACTCTTGAGTATGCATGGATAAATCGAGTTTGAAATAGCTGTTTTAATCCTTCCTGATTCCACTCTAGTGCATTTTTTTTAGTAAGATGTACCCAAAAATTAACAGTGTCTGTCAGACGCTTTACAGCTCCTTTTTTTAGTGCACCGGTATAAATTAAAGGTTTGTTGATAGCAGCAGATTCATATCCTCCCATGAGACAATAGTCTCTTAATACTATTAATGCTGATAAGCCAGCTCTTCGAGATAGTTCTGAGCCTTTTTTTAATAAGTCTTTATTTACCCAATTCGGTAAAAGTTCGAATGAGTTGAAAAATGAATCCCAAATATTTTGATATTTCTGAGGATGTTTTATTCCCTCGAAATAATCGAGTAGTGAATCGTTAGATCTAGAAAACCCTTCATTCAAATATAATTGCGTTACAACTTCATCTGCCATTTTATCGCACTTGTACAATTCAGGGATGAGTGCCTTTGCACTTTCGATTTCGGGTACGTACCCCAGTTTAAGTAGCAATTCTTTTCCCACACCTTCTGACCAATAGTATCTGAAGGAGGAAGTATTTATCTTGTAACGAAAAGGAATGTCCATACTATATATTAGTTATTTACAGTCCAATTAAAATAGGTAGCTTTAGCATGTAGGTCGCACTTAATAACATCGAATTCAAAGTCTATATAATCCGACTGGGCGGCTTCAATATCCGAACAACAAAATCTTCTATCTATCGTGAATTCTAGTCGAAATCGTCCTTTATTAGGAATATTATTGTGTAGGTGCAATTGTATTATTGATATATTTCCAATGTTGGGGGAGCCATCTTTATCTTCAATTGTATCAATTAAGAAGTGATTTAGTTGTTCAAGTTGTGTTTGATTCAGCCTTTCTAATATCAAAGAGGGATTCGTGGTTATATCTTCTAACTTAATATTGACAATGGTTAGATCAGTTGTTAGTGTGCTGCTCATATGATATTACTTTACGTGTATGCTTCCAATTTTTAATGTGACTTTCTAAATACTGCTCTTGCAGAGTCTCCTCTATATTAAGATATTTAAACACTATTTCAGCTATTATATAGCAGAAAAAATCTTTTTGCCGATCGATCAAATGTTTAGCAATTGTTATACAGTCTTTATTACGACAAACATAGTGCGAATTTGTTTGAAGCTTTCTTAATTTGAATATAGGGAGTTTGACATGTAGTTTTTCTTCCCAAAAAGTGAATGCCTTATTTATTTCATTTTCTAATATAAAAATTCTTAACTTGGTTAGCGTACTAGATGAGTGATGATGAGTAAAAGGTACGAATAGCGTTGTTCCATCGATATATGCTTTATAAACATCGTGCTTGGCAACAATCTTATATGTTTTTTCAAATAAATTAATATCAAAGAAACGCTGGATTTTATCATTTATATAGTCAGCTTTTAGATTCCATTTCTGTGACTTGATATACATTATTAGTTGTTCTTGTGTACATCTCGCTGGTACTCTTAGATGTATGGTGTCATCTAATTTATATAGCATCGTAATCTCTGAAAGGTCATCCTGCAAATGAATATTATAACCTTGTTGATCTATTTCAATATACATTTATAAAATCGTTACGCTAATTTATTAGTCCCTTTTATTATGTTTGCATAATATACTATAATGTTATAAAAGATGAAGAAAATATTTGTTTTGACAGCAGCTTTGATGACTTCGCAAGCAATTTTTGCACAGGATCATCAGGCGATCAATCTGTCTTTTATGGACCAAAGTGTACGTCCTCAAGATGATTTCTACAACTTCGTGAACGGCAACTGGATGAAGTCTGTAGAGATACCTTCGGATAAGGCGAGATGGGGATCATTCGACGAGTTACGTGAAAATACGGATGCAGCTGTATTATCAATCTTAAAAGAGTCATTAAATGCTAACTTAGCAAAAGGTTCGGATGGACAAAAAATTGCTGATTTATATCGTTCTTATGTAGATTTCGAAACTAGAAATAAACTTGGGATAAAACCTATTAAACAGCAGTTGGCAGATATTGATGGTATTAAAACCATTAATGATTTAACGAATTACTTTAATAAATATGGTCGTGAAGGTGGTAATCCATTTTATGGTGGATTCGTATCGGCACACATGAAGAATTCAAACTTTAATGCAGTTTACTTAGGTGGTGGTGGTCTTGGTTTGGGCCGTACTTATTATCAAAAAGAGGATGCACGTAATGCGCAGACTCTACAGGATTACTCAACCTATATCACATCACTATATGGTAAAATTGATCCTAAAACACGTGATAGTAAGGGACCTAAAGTAGTAGCATTCGAGAAATCAATTGCTGCGAACTTAAAGACAGTTGAAGAAAATCGTGACGCTACGAAACGTTATAATCCAGTAGCTGTCAATGATCTGAAAAACTTAGTTAAGAATGTAGATGTGGCATCTTATCTAAAAGACATGGGTTTCAAAGCGGATACTGTTATCATCAGTGAATTGAAGTATTATCAAAATCTTGATAAGATTATCAACCAAAAGAATATTCCTGTAATCAAGGAATATTTAAAATTCCATGTCATGGACGATGCGACATCTTACCTTACACAAGAGTTAGATTCATTGTCATTTGATTTCTACGGTCGCAAGTTAAGAGGCCAAAAGGAGCAACGTGCCTTAGACAAACGTGGATTAGAATTTGTTAATGGTAATGTTGGCGAATTATTAGGAAAGCTTTATGTCGCTAAACACTTCCCTGAAGAAGCTAAGGCTGCATGTGAGGAATTGGTAAAATACCTCATCAAATCTTTCGAAATTCACATCAAAGATTTAGCTTGGATGTCTCCAGTTACGAAAGAAAAAGCATTAGACAAGTTATCTAAATTCACAGTGAAGATTGGCTATCCTGACAAATGGAAAGATTATTCAAATTTAGAAGTTGGTTCTTCATTGTATGAAAATATCAAAAACTTAAATAAATTCTCCTTCGAGAGGAATCTTGCTAAACAAGGAATGCCTGTAGATAAAGCTGAGTGGGGTATGAGTCCTCAAACTGTAAATGCTTACTATAGTCCATTGCAAAATGAGATTGTATTCCCTGCAGCTATTTTACAAGCACCATTCTATGACTACAAAGCAGATGCTGCGGTAAACTTTGGTGGTATTGGCGCCGTGATTGGACACGAGTTGTCGCACGGTTTTGATGATTCAGGATCACAGTATGATGGCAATGGTAATCTGAATAACTGGTGGACTAGCGAAGATAGAGCTAAGTTTGATAAAGCAGCAGATGCGTTAGTTGCACAGTTTGAAACTTATGAGCCAGTACCAGGAGTATTTGTGAATGGACGCTTTACTTTAGGTGAGAATATTGGTGACTTAGGTGGTTCTTCCGTAGCATTTGATGCATTGAAAATGTATTTGCAAGACAAAGGAAACCCAGGTAAAATCGATGGATTCACTCCAGAACAACGATTCTTCTTATCTTGGGCTACAATCTGGCGTACAAAAACTACAGATGAATTCGTAATCAATCAAGTAAAGACTGATCCACACTCTCCGGCTCAATATCGTGCATTTGCGCCAATCATTAATTTGGATGCTTTCCATGAAGCATTTGGTACGAAAGAAGGAGATAAATTATATGTTCCTAAAGAGAATAGAATTCTTATTTGGTAAGCCTAATTAAGTTTAATCAATAGAGGGGTATTAATGAAAATTAATACCCCTTTGTATTATTTGCAATATAGCTCTATTGCTTACTTAGTAATAAGATTTATGAGTGAAGTTAAGATCAAACACAAAGGCCTAGACAGTTATAATGTCTAGGCCTTTGTGTCTTTTGTATATTAACGTTTAATTAAGCTACATCACGCAAGTCTACAGGGACTACTCGAGAGATACCTTGTTCGACCATGGTCACTCCATAAATGATGTCTGTACTTGCAATGGTTCGCTTGTTATGCGATACGACGATGAACTGAGACTGATCCGAGAATTCGCGTATAATGTTATTAAACTTGTCAATATTCGTATCATCTAGTGGTGCGTCCACCTCATCGAATATACAGAATGGTGCAGGCTTCAATAAGTATAAAGAAAACAACAGCGCC
>JAZQRD010000134.1:0-2276 GCA_045629405.1 Sphingobacterium sp.
AGGTCTTTATCAGGAGAAAGGTAAACCAATAGAGATTATTAAGACAGGTGAAGTCGTCAAATGCCCTCCAAATATTGAACATTGGCATGGAGCAACTCCGACAGATACCATGACGCATATCGCTATAGGTACCAATACAAATATAGGTGGAGCTGTATGGGGTGAGCCAGTGACAGATGAGGAATACCTCAAAAAATAAATACTTCAGCATAAAATATAAGCAACTTGTGAAAGTTGCTTTTTTCATTTTAAACACGCTCATGTTCATTTCATGTAGTGTAGGCATAAAGAAATAAATCGTATCCTGAAACTCCTAATAGAATTATTAGGTATAACTTTAATCGAACGTCACTTTTGAGCCAGATTACCATACAACATATTACTAGTAATAGTTTCTTAACGACAGTGAACTGTCCATTTTAACAAATTTTAATATTTAATGGCGCTGGAAAGTTTGAAATTAATTTAACTCCATATGAATGTGCTGGCTATACCATATTATTTTTAACACCCTATCAGCAATTTAAGTGGTTAGTCTTGAATGATACTGCTATACAATTGATTCAATCTCATGGCGATTATTATTGTATTGAATAACATAAAAACACGATTTCGTGCAATGGCATATTATTCAATTATATCTACGAAAAACCTTTTTTCCATATCAATACGTCTTACTACTATGAAATTTTAAATACAATTGGCAAAATGGAAACTGAGCTAAGAAGTCCTTTTACGGATTCGATCGTGAAATTCTATTTGCAATTAATCTTGTCCATTGCGAGTAAGGAAAAATCTAAATACCTCACAGATTTGAAACCTAACGAAATACCAAATAAAGACTTGGTTTACTTTCAAGATTTGGTAGATAAACAGTACAAAACGGAAAGAAGTATGGCCTTCTATGCTGCTGCATTTTCACTATCTACAGATTCTTTTAATGAAAAAGCAGTTTTCAAAGTCACCATCACAGCTGATTAATGAACGATCAACGCTAGAGGCTAAAAAATTACTTCATCTTACTTATAAATCCATTAAAGAAATTGCTCAAGAATTGAATTTTGATGATGAATTTTATTTCAGTCGTTACTTTAAAAAAATGTTGGTGTGTCTCCAAGTGTTTACAGAAAAAATGTAGGTATTTCGATAGTGACCATATCGTTCCTTGTCATTACTCCAGAAGTATATGTTCCCAATTTGGGAGGGGATTTTCCGACACCACAGTTTGGCATCCCCTATCTTTCGGGAGCAGGAAGACTAGTGTTAAAAGATATTATTATGTTAGCCGGCGGCTTAATTATAGCATCAGATAGTGCACGAAAATTAACGAGAGAAAAAGTATAGAATCGGTGTAAATGTATATTTACTCTTAGGGAAATATATAGCCAACCTCGATTAAGTATTTTTTAAGGGAGGTTGACTTATTTTCAAAATAACCTATGTAAAGAATTGGCTATTTAACAATATTTAGCTTATCTTCTAACCATTATGAATCAAAGACCAAGGTTAAGAGTACAGTTCGATCGTACTGACAAAGCGATTGAAATAATTGGATGGACGCTACTAGTGCTATTTTGGGGTACAATATTATGGCATCTACCAACTCTACCTGAAACTATTCCTACACATTACAATAGTCTGGGTGAGCCAGATAGTTTTGGCAACAAATGGACTATCCTAACCTTACCATTTATCGCTACGTTACTTTTTGTTGGCATGACTGTATTACATCATTATCCACATACCATGAATTATGCGATGGAGATAACGGACGATAATGCCGCATATCAATATACTATTGCTACGCGTCTTATTCGACACTTGAAGGTTGTGATCGTTATAGTATTCGGACTAATAGCCTATCAAACTATTCGCTATGCACATGGCGAGACAGTTGGTCTGGGAAGTTGGTTTTTACCTGTCCTATTGACTATGATATTCGTTCCTATAATTTCTTCCTTGATAAAGTCATCCAAAAAGTGAAGAACTACTTTTAAAAAATCAATTGATACGCAAAGCGAAATAGTCCAGGTAATACACTTTTATCATTCCTCTGATCTATCCATTTACCTACCAGCACTTTATCTTCATCGTTCATTAGGATTGGTTCGGGAAGTTGAAGCGATTGATATTGATCGGCTAAGATTTGTAATGGCGTGGAATTTCCATTCGCCATTAGAAAATGTTTCCAACTATCCTTGTCATCACCGGCCAATTGATCTAACAATACTCCTGTCTAACCACTGATCCAATATCCCTCGACTCCTAATCCAACA
>JAZQRD010000135.1:0-15706 GCA_045629405.1 Sphingobacterium sp.
AATACATCCCACAAACGCAATTCTTTGTTTAATTCGCGTAATAAGAAAACCTCAATAGTAGCACCAGTTTTCTCTTTATTGCCGTACATACGTGCAGGGAAAACTTTAGTGTTATTTAAGATCATTACATCTTTATCATCGAAATAATCTAAGACGTCTTTGAAAATTTTATGTTCAATTTTACCAGTATCTTTATGCAAAACCATTAAACGTGATTCATCGCGCTGTTCTGATGGTTCAGATGCTAAAAGAGACTCTGGTAGGTTGAATTTAAACTGTGATAATTTCATTTGCAATCAATGTTTTTATGATTTAAATGCCGGCTTAGATAGGCATAAAAAGCATACAAAGGTATGAAATTTTGTTCAATAAAAGGCTATCATCTTTAATATAAATCCTTATGACAATTAGATGTCACCAATATACTCATATTATTGAGTCATGTGATAATTGCTTTATCCAGTAATGAAATTTATTAGTCAATATTCATTTAATTTGTTGCTTTAGATCTTTTGCTCATACAATGAAAAAGGAACCTAGTTAGATCTAGATTCCTTTTTCTGATAAATCATTTCATCTCAATTTCAACATCCTTCGGTTGTTGGTGTCATGAAAGTAACTGTCTAATTATGCTAATTTACCCAAAGCTTCTTTCATACGTCTTAAGGCTTCTTTTAAATTATCATCTGAAGCCGCGTATGATAAACGGATGTAATTGTCGTTACCGAATGAGTCACCGCCAACTGTAGCGATATGACCATAATTCAATAAATACAAAGCTAAATCTGCTGAACCGTTGATAAGATTTCCTTCTGGATCTTTTTTACCAAAGAATGAGCTAACTTCTGGGAAGAAATAGAATGCACCGTCAGGTAAGTTTGTTTTTACACCTGGTATATCATTCAATAAATCGTACACCAATTGACGACGACGTGCGAATGCGTCTTTCATTTCGTTAACCGATTCTAAACCACCTAAATAAGCTGCGATACCTGCACGCTGTGAGATAGAGCATGTTCCTGAAGTCGTTTGTCCTTGTAATTTATCATTCGCAGCAGCGATTTCTTTATTTGCTGCGATATAGCCTAAGCGCCATCCTGTCATTGCGAATCCTTTAGAGAAACCATTGATAATGATTACGCGATCTTTGATGCTTTCGAATTGAGCGATAGATTCATGTTGTTCAACAAAGTTGATATGCTCATAAATCTCATCTGAGATAATGAAGATATCAGGATGTTTCTCGAATACTCTAGCTAAAGCTGCTAGTTCGTCTTTTGTGTATACCGATCCTGTAGGATTACATGGTGAAGAAAACATGAACACTTTAGACTTTGGCGTAATAGCTGCTTCTAATTGTTCAGGTGTAATTTTGAAATTACTTTCAATATCTGTATTTATAAACACCGATTTTCCTTCTGCTAATACGACCATTTCGGAGTATGAAACCCAGTATGGAGTAGGGATAATCACTTCATCGCCTGGATTTACCAATGTTAAGATCACATTAGATAAAGATTGCTTAGCACCAGTTGATACTACGATTTGAGAGATATCATAGTCTAAGTTATTTTCTTTCTTAAGTTTGTCTACGATTGCTTGACGCAAGTCAGGGTATCCTGGTACAGGCGAGTAGCGTGTATAGTTTTCGTCTAAAGCAGTTTTAGCAGCTTCTTTAACGTGCTCAGGTGTATTGAAGTCAGGTTCACCAACACTTAAACTTATTACATTAACTCCTTTAGCAGCTAATTCACGACCTAATTTGGTCATCTTCAATGTTGCCGATTCTGATAGGCTATTGATTCTATTGGATAAATATGATGTAGTACTCATGGTGTGACAAATATATTATATATACTTTATTTCTCGTCCTTATTTTTTAATAAAATTCAATGTAAATATAGGGTTGCTTTAAGAATATTGCAATTTAAATAGCTTTTTTTACTTTTATATAGCGGTATATATACCATATATTTGAGTATATGAAATTTGATAGTTTTATTTTGTTTCTGCTACTGAGTATAGGTATCGCCTACTTCTTTCCGCAGTTGGCCTTATATCAAGATGGGCAATTATTAAGTAGTATGACCACTACAGGTGTATTTTTGATTTTCTTTTTTTATGGACTCAAACTTAGCTTCAAGGAAATTAAAACTGGTTTAGCAAATTGGAGATTACATGTAGTTGTCCAATTGGCCACATTTCTAATTTTTCCACTGGTTGTATTACTATTTAGACCGTTTGTACAGACTGCTGTCCAAGAAAATTTTTGGCTGTCGTTTTTCTTTTTAGCTACATTGCCATCAACAGTATCTTCATCAGTGGTTATGGTATCGATTGCTAAAGGGAATATACCTGCAGCGATATTCAATGCTAGTATTTCAGGATTAATAGGCGTGCTTATCACACCGATTTGGATGGCTTTATTCTTAGATTTTCAATCAGAGCACATTTTGACAGATATATATATTGGCTTGTTGTTAGAAATAATATTACCTGTACTATTGGGTTTGTTTTTGCAACGCTATTGGGGAGTTTGGGCTACAAGATACAGTAAGTTACTCACCAAATTTGATAAATTCGTCATATTACTTATTGTGTATAGTTCTTTTGCTGAATCATTTAGCTCAGGAATTTTCGAGAATATATCGCGTGCTTATTTGCTGAACATATTTATAGGGGTACTAGTCTTATTCATATTAATCTATGTGTTATTGCATATATGCTGTACTCGTCTGTTGAAGTTGAACCGCGCGGATACAATTACGGCTGTTTTTTGTGGTAGTAAGAAATCACTGACGCATGGAAGTGTATTTGGTAAATTTCTATTTGCGGGCAACCCAAATGCGGCATTATTTTATCTTCCGCTTATGGTATTCCATGCTTTTCAAATTTTTGTGGTCACAATTATTGCCCAACGTTTGCAGCGAGAATCGAATGTTGACTAGCCTTCGGACTCTAATTCTTCTTTATAGCACGTAATATTTTTCTTGATCTCCTCATCAAGATCTGGAAACTTAATGTCTTTATATGCTTTCAAAGTTTCTAGTATAGTTTGCGCAACTAAATAGCGACATACTTTTTTGTCATCTGCTGGAATGATGTACCAAGGCGCATAATCGGTTGTGGAATGTTGAATTATATCTTGATATGCTGCTTCATAATGTTTCCACTTCTTGCGTTCTTTTAAATCTCCAGGTGAAAATTTCCAATTATGTTTCTCCTTTTCTAATCGTCTTAGTAGCCGCGAACGTTGCTCATCTTTACTTAGATGTAGATAAAATTTAAATATGATAGTTCCATTACGATGCAAATGCTTCTCGAAGTTGTTAATTGATTCATATCTATTTTCCCAGAATTCTTGTGGGATTTTTTGTGAAAATTCTAGTGAAGGTAATTGTTCATTACGTAATATTTCTGGATTTACTTTGCTAATTAGCACATTCTCATAGTGTGTACGATTAAAGACAGCAAATTTACCACGTTCAGGCAAGGCTATGTAATGTCTCCATAAAAAATCATGCTGTAATTCTTTGACTGAAGGAGTCTTGAAGCTATGTACAGATACGCCACGTGCATTGAAATCTTTGAAAAGTTCACGTATCAGTGAATCTTTTCCAGCAGTATCCATACCTTGAAAACAGATCAATACTGCATATTTATTGTGAGCATACATCTTTTCTTGAATATTGGCTATTTCTTTCCGTACGGCTTTGAGCTCTTTCTTAGCAAAATCTGAATCCATATTTTTTTCTTTAGTTGGATGATCTTTCAGTCTACTTTTATTTGTTGCAGTATATTTTTTCATAGCTGAGTAGTTCTTTATGTTATTAGAGATATAATACCATATTCATCAACATTGTTTTCTTCTAATTATAAACGCTGGGAAGAAAATAGGCTTCTTGTTTAAATATCATTAAATTTAGTGATATTCTTATTTATCATTATATTTGATAATAAAATTGAGGTTTATGGATAATTATCATGCTATTATAACTGGGGATATAGTACACTCAAGATCTGTTGACATTAATATCTGGCTACCTCAATTACAGCAATCTTTATCAAATATTTCGTCAAATTTTGATATATTTAGAGGAGATAGTTTTCAGGCAGTCGTGACTTTGGAATCATCTCTAGAGGCGATGTTTTATATAAAGGCTTGTATTAAAACTATACGTTCCTTAGATGTTCGTATGAGTCTAGGTGTTGGTACGATTGATCATTTAAGTGATGAAATAAAAACATCTACTGGAGAGGCTTTTATCTATTCGGGACAAGCTTTCGATGATTTAAATAAAGAGTTGATATTGGTCAAAAGTAGGTGGGCAGAATGGGATGAACGCTCAAATGTAATTTTACAACTTGGATGTGAACTGGCAAATAAATGGACAAATAATATGGCGATGACAGTGAAAGCTGTCGTGGAAAACCCACAAGCTAGTCAACATGAGATCGCTAAAATTCTAAACCGAAAATATCAAAGTCAGGTAAGTACGGAGTTGCAAAAGGCTAATTGGACGAAAATCAAGAAGGGTATCGAATTTTCAACACATGAATTGTTAAAACTATGCTAACCATTTTCCTTAAGTTAATTCTTGTGCATCTTATAGGTGATTTTGTATTACAACCTAAGTCTTGGGTAATTAAGCGTAAGGAAAATATTCTTTATCTATTTTTACATATTTGGGTACATATACTACTTTTAGGTTGGGTCTTTTGGCCTGATTGGGATATACATTGGGTTAATATTGCTTTTATATCATCGGCACATCTGGCCATTGATAGTCTGAAAATTTGGATGGAGAGACAGTATAGGATATCATCCATCTCATTATTCGCGATAGATCAAGGATTACATTTAGCAGTACTGATTGGCGTCGTGTTCCACATCTATGGTATACCTATTGGCTTTTGGGATATGTTATTATCTAACCAAACTTTAGTATATAGTATTGCATTGGTATTGGCTTTGGTTGTTAGTCCGATTTGCTTAAGATTGTTTTTTATGCGATGGAACGCTGACGATAAGCTATTACAAAATAAGGAACATCAATCCTTGTTAGATGCTGGGATGCTAATCGGTATTTTAGAACGAATCATCATCATATTATTTATCCAGTTGGATTTTTTATCAGGCATTGGATTCTTACTAGCTGCAAAATCTATATTTAGGTTTGGAGATCTGAGCAACGCAAAGGATACCAAGTTTACTGAATATGTCATGTTAGGGACACTATTATCATTTGCGATGGCTATCGCAATTGGATTTGCTTTGCGAATGACAATCAATTATATATCATAATATCAAATAATGAAAAAAGGAATAATAACACTTGCTATCATTGGTATGGCATTTCAAGTATTTGCTCAAAATATTACTAGTGATTTGCAAGCAATAGCAGATAAATATAAAGCGGTTGGTGTTGCCTATGCGGTAGTGAAAAATGGTAAAATTGTTCATGAGAATGCTATAGGTTATAAAAATTTAACGACAAGAGAATCTTTAGATGTAAAAAGGGATTTCTTTAGAATCGCTTCCATCTCTAAGTCGTTTACAGCTACCGCTATCATGCAATTAGTGGAACAAGGTAAATTATCGTTGGATGATGATTTTAGTAAATTAGTAGGCTTCAGTGTAAGAAATCCCCATTATCCAGAGACGGTTATTACATTGCGTATGGTACTGTCACATACTTCTAGTATCAGTGATAAAAATGGATACTTCAATCTGGATGTGATCAATCCGCAACAAAATCAGGATTGGTCTAAAAGCTACAATAATTACAAGCCAGGTACCGCATATGAGTATTGCAATCTGAATTTCAATATGGTAGGAGCTGTATTGGAACGATTGACGAATGTTAGGTTCGATCAATATATTAAGCAACAAATATTAAGTCCATTAGGTCTATATGGTGGGTACTGTGTTGATTCCTTAGATCAAAGTCGATTAGTGCCACTTTACGCTTACCAAAAAAACACAGCTACATTTGAAGAACAACCTGGCGCTTATAATCCAAGATCGGAAGAAATTCAAAATTATACAATGGGTTATTCTACACCGATTTTTTCACCAACTGGCGGGATGAAAATTTCAGCACATGATCTGGCGCAATATATGATTATGCACATGAATTACGGAAAATTGGGTAATAAGCGAATCATTAGCAAGAAATCTTCGAAAATAATGCAAACAAAGCTATCGGAAAAAGAAGGCTATGGTTTAGCACTAAGGGATGTTAGCACGTTTGTACCAGGTTATAGGATGATTGGACACACGGGTAGTGCTTATGGGCTATACAGTTCTATGTTTTTCAATCCTAAAGATAAATTTGGAGTAGTCGTGATTACAAATGGATGTAATCCGGCTGCAGATGAGCATAAAGCATTGTATAGTGAAATAACAAGCTATCTGAAGAAACATTTTCTGAAGTAGGTGGCTTATATTGCTGTTATTGGCTCATTTTTTGTAAACTAAGTTGTATTAACCAACTAGGAGGATATATGATGATCAGAATTATACTTTGCTTAATGTTCGTTAGTACAGTGGCTTATACTAAAGGACAAATGATTGACCTACATGAAGTTCGTCGAGATTTTAATAAAGGCGTGAAAGATAAAACTATCTGTGAAGCTCATCATAAAAATTTAGCCAAACATAGCAGTACAATGACTGAGCAAGGGTATGCAGCTGCATATCATATATTCATGGCAAAGCATACAGGTAATCCTATCAAAAAGATGAGCTATTTCAATGGTGGCAAGTCTAAGTTGGATAAGCTGATCAAGCAAGATCCGAAAAATATTGAACTAAGGTTTATTAGGTTATGTATACAATATCATGCTCCATCTTATCTTGGGTATAAGGATAATATTGACGATGACAAAGATTTTTTGGTAGAGAATTTACATACAATAAAAGATAGTAGTGTGAAGCAATTATTATTCAATTATTTGAAAGGCGCTAACATATATAATAGTAATGAATTAGCGTTACTATCGAGATAATATCGAAATATGAAGAAAATATATATAGCATTAACATTAGTTTTGGGGAGTGTATCCTATGGATTTGGACAACTTTCACGTCAATTGGAAGTATTCAAAGGATTAGAAGTCACAGATAAAATAGCCGTAAAGTTAATCCCATCGCAAGAAAATAAAATCATAATTGAGGGTGAATTAGCCAATCATATGGAGATTGTGCAACAATCAGATCAGATTAAATTAAAAATGGGAAGTGGATATTTGTTGCAAGGGGATAAGGTGCAAATACTACTATATGCGAGTGATTTAAATAGTATTACAGCAAAAAAGGGAGCTTCAATCTCTGCTAACAGCTTGTTAGAATCACCACAAATTTCGATTTCTGCAACAGAAGGTGGAAAAATTTTTACCGCAATTAAATCCAATAATGCAAATGTAAGTGCACATACGGGCGGCATTGTGACTGTAAAAGGAGACGTGGATGGGATAGAGATAGCTAGTAATCTTGGAGGTCAGATCGCTGCGGAAGATTTAAATAGCAAAACCGCTGTAGTGCGTTTAAATGGCGGTGGTAAAGTAAGTCTATATGCAACGGAATCTGTGGACGTACAAACGAGAGCTGGAGGTGTCGTTGATGTATATGGTCAACCTAAGCAAAAGCGAGAACGTAAGTTTGCAGGGGGAAAAATAAACTACTATTAAACTATAAAAAAAGGATGTTGATTCAACATCCTTTTTTTATGTCTATTTGTGAGATCTTAAAATTTTCATAAATCATTAATAAATTATAGATTTATGATTGTAACCTAAATCCGAATACTGTTTTTGGATTTTTTATAAAACTTAAAATTTATGAAGAGAAAAGATTTTCTGAAATCATCACTTCTATTGGCTTCGTCTACAGCATTCTTTGGTACAAGTGCTTTTTCTAGTGATAAAATCCTACGTGTTGGACTTATAGGTGTCAATGGAATGGGGTGGAGTAACCTCATGTCTATTTTAAAAATTCCTACTGTTCGGTGTGTCGCAATTTGTGATGTAGATGGTCCACTAATGGTACGTCGTATGGAGGAATTGAATGCAAAAGATATATATGTGAAGACATATATAGATTACAAGGATTTATTGAGTAATAAAGAAGTCGATGCTGTTATTATTGGAACACCTGATCATTGGCATTGCCTTATGATGGTCGATGCGGTCAAGGCTGGAAAGCACGTCTATATCGAAAAACCAATTGGTAACTCTATCGCAGAATGCCAAGTAATGCTAGCTGCAGCTGAAAAATATAAAACTGTAGTACAAGTTGGACAATGGCAGCGTAGTATGCAACATTTTAAAGACGCTATGGACTATGTGCATGAAGGACATTTGGGGAAAATTCGACTCGTAAAAGCATGGTCTTATGTTGGTTGGAAAACAAGTATCAAACATGTCGCTGATAGTCCTGTGCCATCAGGTGTATTATATAATAAATGGTTAGGTCCTGCGAAGAATAGACCTTTCAATAAAAATCGTTTCCATTTTGAGTTTAGATGGTTCTGGGATTATGCAGGCGGTCTTATGACGGATTGGGGGGTGCATATGCTTGATTTTGCTTTAATTGGTATGAAGGCTACTACACCTAAGTCAATTATGGCAGTAGGAGGTAAATTTGGCTTCCCAAATGATGATGGTGAAACACCAGATACATTGAATGCTATCTATGAATTCGATGATTTTTCTATTCAATGGGAGCATGCTTTAGGTATGGCATTAGGTCCATATGGCAAAGATCACGGCGTTGCATTTATCGGAAATAATGGAACACTTGTACTCAATAGAAGTGGGTGGGAAGTGATTCCTGAAAAGGATAAATTGGCACCAGTACCATTTACAGCTGCATCAGACAATGGTCTAGATAGGCACATGGTTAATTTTGTAGAAGCTATTAATAATCGTAATCCTAGACATCTTCATGCTCCTGTCGCTGCAGGTGTGCATATTGCTGTATTATCACAAATGGGAAATATTGCTTACAGAACCGGCAAAAAACTATTTTGGGATGACGCAAAACAACAGTTTTCAGATGCAGAAGCGAATACCTACCTGAAAGCCATATATCACAACGGATATCAACTACCTATAGTATAATTTAGTAAAAATATTAGTATTTTAAATAAATCTCTTTAAACCTGAAAGCCTTGTTATACAAGGCTTTTTTTACATTAATATTAAACATAAAGCTAATAATATTAGTATTTTTGTTTGTTAATTTTTTAGTATGGATAGGTTAGAAGAGAAATTAAAAATTTTGGCAGATGCTGCGAAGTATGATGTTAGTTGTAGTTCGAGTGGTAGTAAACGTAAAAATACAGGAGGCATAGGTGACGCTTCGCAATCTGGTATCTGTCATACCTATACAGAAGATGGTCGATGTGTATCGCTTTTGAAAATATTATTGACCAATCATTGCATTTACGATTGTGCTTTTTGCGTAAGTCGTCGAAGTAATGATGTGCAGCGTGCTGCATTTACGGTAGAGGAAGTAGTTGAGTTAACGATGAATTTTTACCGTCGCAATTATATTGAGGGATTGTTTTTAAGTTCCGGCATTTTCAAAAATGCAGATTATACGATGGAACGATTACTGCGTATCGTCAAGAAATTAAGAACAGAAGAACGCTACAATGGTTATATTCACTTAAAGACTATTCCTGGTGCTAGTGAGGAACTAATTACCGAAGCTGGTCTGTACGTAGATCGAATGAGCATTAATCTAGAAATGCCTACAGAGCTTGGCCTAAAATTAATGGCGCCAGAAAAGGATCACGACTCTGTTCGTAAGCCACTAGCTTTGGTAGACTCGCATATCCAACATTTGAAGTCTGAGTCTAAGCTAATAAAGCATAAGCCAACGTTTGTGCCTGCTGGTCAGAGTACGCAAATGGTGATCGGCGCTACGCCAGAATCTGACTTTGAAGTGATGTCGGTAGCCGATGATTTTTATAAAAACTATAATCTAAAACGTGTTTATTATAGCGGTTATGTCCCTATTAATAACGATAATAAGAATTTACCACAAATTGGGACTAAACCTCCTTTGATACGCGAAAATCGCCTTTATCAGACTGATTGGTTATTGCGATTTTATGATTTTAAGTTGGATGAAATTTTAAATCCTACTTTCAAAGATTTAGATTTAGAAATTGATCCTAAGCTAAGCTGGGCATTGAGAAATCCTCATTTTTTTCCAGTCGATATCAATACGGCGGACTATCAATCCATCATTAGAATCCCAGGCGTAGGTAGACAATCAGCAATGAAAATTATTCAAGCGCGAAAATTCGGAAAGCTTCGCACTTATCAGATTCAAAAAATGGGTATTGCTTACAGCCGTGCTAAGTTTTTCATGACTTGCGCTGATTCGCCATTCCAGCTTGGCAGTCCTACTATGGATGCTGTGCGTTCAAAAATCATTGGCGGTAGTAGTAGTAAATATAAGTCAACACTATCTTCTAATCAACTCGTCTTGTTTTAATTATGCACTATATTTTTGATGGTACATATGCTGGGTATTTAACGTGTGTTTTTGAAGCGTTTGAGCGAAAAGAATTCGATGTTCAATTAGCAACAAATCCTGTTCTGCAAGTTAGTTTCTTTGATGTAAATACACGTGATATCATTACGGATTCGGATAAAGTAGCTAGAGTACAAAAAGGTCTTCAAAAGCGTATAGGAGTACCTAAGAGTAAAGAGTTCTATCAAGCATTTCTTTCTGAAGATGTGCAAGTGTGGAACGCTTGCTTCAGGTTGCTGTTAGCTATATTTAAGGGTCGGGATGATCTGCTCCAAAATTACGGTGATGAGGATGTCCTTCTCTTTTCAAAGACCCTAAAAAAAGTAAGTAGAGAGCGGCATCGTATGAAAGCCTTTGTACGGTTTCAGAAGAGTGCGGATGGTTTATTTTTTGCCATTGTAGAACCTGATTTTAATGTGCTTCCACTAATTATTTCATTCTTTAAAAATAGATATGCCGATCAAGCATGGATTATCTTTGATGTGAAACGTAAGTATGGTATTCATTATGATAAAGTTTCTGTATCGGAAATTCGTCTTACAGAAACGGAGAAAGGCGATCTAATGGAAGCAACCACGGTGATTGATCTTGACGATAAAGATGAATATTTTAAGAATCTGTGGTTGCAATATTTCAAGAGTACCAATATTGCTTCTCGTAAAAATATGAAGTTGCACCTGCAGCATGTTCCCAAAAGATACTGGCGCTATTTGCCAGAAAAGGCCGATCAACTGCGTTAATCGGCCTTTTTATATAGTTACTAATCACTAAAATGACAAGTTCTTCATCAAATCAGTCGTAGAGATTTCAGTCTCATTGTAGGTAGATAATGTTTCCGATATTTTACCCAATCTATCAAAGTTATTGGTTATTATGGAATCAACTTTAGCTTGAT
This sequence comes from Sphingobacterium sp., assembly GCA_045629405.1. Lineage (GTDB taxonomy): Bacteria > Bacteroidota > Bacteroidia > Sphingobacteriales > Sphingobacteriaceae > Sphingobacterium. Next base: position 11,445 of record JAZQRD010000135.1, read on the forward strand.
TCAATTCATCAATTCTTAATGTGGTCTTAAGAATTTCGTAGCGTGATCTCTCGCTAATATCGGCTTTTTTGAAATAGGTAATATAATTCTCCTTAGGTTTCATTATAGAGTTGACTAAATTACTCACCCCAAGCAGAATAGCTACCGTAATAGCGGCTGCTTTCAAGACTCTATTGCTACCATCCCATCCCTTACTTGAAATGGCGAATATTATTATACTCATTGCTGCCGTAAATATAACAATGAGAAAAAATAATGAGTCGCTTAAGGCAGCATGTTTACGTCCTAACTTCATAAATTGCTCGACATTATTGCTATCCAGCAAATATTGTTTCCTTAGTATTTCGACATTTTGTAAAGTTTTTCCAGTAGATAGGCTATTTATCTCTTTTTCAATATTTCCAATTTTAACTGTGACTTCTTTGATTTTAGTAATAGTGTTGTTTAATTCAGATTCTGATATTTCCAGTTTCTCTATAAATTGTTTTAATTCTTCTTGAAGGGAATTAGCTTCCGCTGAATCTTTTGTAATTAGATTTTTTACGGAATCTACTGAAGATTTGACTTTAACTACTTCATTTTGATTTTTAGGCAGATCGTCTGATAATTTTTTAAAATCTGCTGTTAAAGCATCTCTATCTTTTCTGAATTTATCTAGTTTATTTTGATTAATAGTAACTGCATTAAGCTTAAGGGTTGTTTTGGTTAGTTGTAATTCTTTAATTAATTCTTGTTTAATAGAATCTGCGTTTTGTTTTTCTAAACTATTTATAACGTGATCTATATTTTTAGCTGTTTCATCTACTTTTTGGATATCAATAATACTTGAGTTAATTAGTAAAGAATCCGTTATTTTTTTATTCGTATCCCAATCTTCTACAATAGTTCCAGAATTATAAAATGATATGGAATAGCTAAGTATAAAAATCAATATAGTTCCGAAAAAAATTGCTGGTACTAGCAGGATAATACATTTTATCTGTTCTTCCTTATGTTCACTCTTCATTAGATTAGTGAAATTTCTATATTCTTTTATATTTAGCATGTTAATAATATTCTAATTTTAGGATTTAGAATTAAAATTCGGTTTTATGTAAATAACAAATATACAATTTAATTTCACCTGTAAATTAGAATAGTTAGCATCAAGTTAATTAATTATAACTCTTCGATAATTTGCTTAATTAATTCATACTGAGCTTGCCAGATATCTTGTTGTGCTTTATTTACATCTAGAACTGTTTTGTTGTAGATTGTCACGAGTATTCTACCTTCTAGGTATGCTTTATGTTGTTCAGTCTGATGTTGTACGGCTAATTCTAGAATTTTATTTAATCGTTCAATTTTATGCTGGGTAGCATTGATTTTAATCTCTTTCTGACCTTGTTCAGTCCGTTCAATCAATAATTGTTCTTTTGACTTAAGCTGGTCTATTTTCAATTGGTATTCTGCTTTTTTAGATTGGGGATTTTGCCATACCCAATCAGAAATGGGAATGCGTAGCGCAATATTGGCATAGCTATTCCCAAACCAGTTAGATCCTTTGTAGAGATCTAATTTATTGTTAAAAAATTGAGTGCCCAGATAGCTATTGAAAGTTAATGTTGGCAATTTTTGTTTTTTAATTTGTTGGATTTGAAGGTTAGTTAATTGTTCCTCCACACCCAATAATTTCATTTTATTGTCTACGAAAGTCACATTCTCTACTGTAGCAAGTATTCCAGCAATATCAGTAGTAATATGTTGGATGTCTTCTATATCCAATGAATTTCGCAATTCTATACTAGCTTCTTCTAGCACTGACCAAGCTTCTATAAGTTGAATGTTTCTTCGCTCCATTTCTTGCTGTGCAGCTAGATATTCACCCGAATTGACACGTCCAAGTTCATATCTATTTTTAGTGACATCCAATATTTCTGCGTATGTCGCGGAGTCCTGCTTTGCCTTTTCGTATTGGAGAGTTGCTAGCACTATGGAAGTATATGTCAATGTGGCGTCGATCTTCAGCTGCTCTAATACGTCTTGCTGCTGAAGTTTTGTTTTTTCTAAGATTAGTTTATTTTGAGCATTGTTTAAATTGTTCTTTGGATTGAAGATGTTCCATTCCAATTGAATTCCTGCTTTCGATGACCATTTCGTAGCAAATTGCAAAGGTACTATCGCTCCAGCTTGTGCATTCGGATCGAAAGCGATTGCTGGTACAGGAGTAGTTGGTATGATCAAGTTACGTTGCAGATTGGCGTCACCATAGAACAAAGGAAGCTTATTTATCTTATCTTGATTTAATTCCTCTTGCGCTTTTCGGACTTTCCATTCCTCTTGCTGATAGGTCTGCGTATTTTCAATACGCTTCCATAGTTCTGCAATGCTTAAAGATTGGCTTAGCGCAACAGATGGAAAAGATATAATAATAGCAAATAATATTTTTTTCATAATTAAAAAACTGATGCAGGTTCTAGTTTAGAAACTTTTCTAACAGCAAATAGTGATCCGCCGATAGAAATTATTAATGTGAGAACCAAAAGAAATAGCGCAAATATTAGAGTAATGTCAATAACTAACCCCGAACTAGCGACACCAAATTTGAATCCATATAACAGAATCAACGCGATACAATAGCCAATTATCGCGAATAAAAATGCTTGGGCTATAATCAATCGATTCACGTATGACTTTTTAGCACCAATAGCTTTTAGGGTTCCATAATCTTTGATTCTATCAAGCGCTGAAGAATATAGTGTCAATCCGATGATGAAGAATCCAGAAATCATAGCAAAGAAAACCAAGGTTCCAAAACTCATACCCATATTCGATGAAATAAGAATTTCTTTTATTGTAGAAGAACGTAATTTTGCTACATCCCATGCTCTAAGGGTAGGATAGAGCTGGTTGATTTCACCAATTATCTTAGCCTTATCATCTTTATTTTCGAGTTCTGCAATGATTATACTAACCTTAGTGGGCGATACATTACCGTAATATCGTGCATTCTCAATGCTGGTATACATATAGCTAGCACCAAAAGCTTGCGCATTTTTTGTAATAGCACGCAGTTGGGCAGACTTTCCATTGATCTCCAATGGTTTATTCAAGTATAATTCGGTATTCCAACCCTTAGCTGAGAAAAATTCTGCCGACACTGCATTTGGCTCAATCAAAGCCTGCTGCGAACCTTGTTCTATTCGTTCTGGAATTGGCCCTATACTAAACTGTGGAGCGGGCGAACCTACTAGAGTAATAGCTGCTGTTTTACCATCTAAAAATGTTGCAGAAGCTGGGGCTAGGACTACTGGAACTGTATTACTGATGCCTTTTAGACTACCAATTTCCTGTACCAGTCGATGATCGATGGCATTTATAGCATTAATATTATTACTCTGCCCTTCAATAATCCATATTTGGTTATCTTTTACGGGGGCATTACCTACAAGATTACCCATTAAACCCATAAGGTAAAACAACAACCCTAACTGCTGACCAATCAAAAAAATACTGATGACAATAGCTGTCACTATACCTATACTTTTGGCCTTATCAAACCGAATGAACTTCCATGCTAGAGCTAACATATTATTTTATCTTTATTTGACATTCAACTTTGGCGTTGATAAGCAGATTGGTATTTCCTTCAGGCTGTATTTTTAAACGTCGAACACGTCTGTCTTCACTTTCACCTATTGACTCATAAAGGATTGATTTATTCATGAGCGTAGGGCTTGCATATACAATCTTGCCAATACCTAACGAATCTGTACGTCCTACCGCAAATAGTGTGACCACTTGATCAACCGAAATTTTATCTGCAAATAACTCGTCGACTTCCGCTTCGATTAGTACTTCCTTGCTGTCTACAATTTTTCCCAATACCGAAGATGCTGTTACAGATTGTCCAATTTCAGCGATAAATTCATTGATAATACCAGACTTGGATGCGTTAATAGTCAAATCCTGTATATCCTTTTTAGCGCTTTGAATTTTGATTTCTTGTGCTTGTTCATCTAGTATATCAATCTTTTGTTGACTGACTAAAGATTCAATAAGCTTTTGCTGTAGCTGTACTTCGTTTAGATCTGCTTTTAGTTTCTCTAATGTCTCCGCATTATTAGCATGCAATTTTTTCGAAGTCTCATATTGCTGTTGGAGATTATTTAATTTTATCTTTTCTTTAGCTATGTTCTTAGCTTGAACATCTCGTTTGGCACGCAGACTCGAAAGCTGTACCATTGCTTCATCCAAGTCAAAATCTACATTGTTTATATCTG